>JACQVA010000070.1 GCA_016210005.1 Deltaproteobacteria bacterium
AACTCCGACCGCGACGCCGACTCCCACGGACACTGCCACAGCAACACCGACCACCACCGCCACCGACACTCCGACGCTAACTCACACTGAAACCCCGACCGCGACACCGACTCCCACGGACACTGCCACTGCGACACCGACCACCACCGCCACCGACTCCCCGACGGCCACTCACACCGAAACTCCGACCGCGACGCCGACTCCCACGGACACTGCCACAGCGACACCGACCACCACCGCCACCGACACCCCAACGCCAACTCACAGCGAAACGCCCACTGTCACGCCGACGCCCACCGCGACTATCACTCCGACGCCGACACCGAGCCCAACGCCGACGCCCACACCCTGCGCCGGCGATTGCGACCACAGCGCCAGTGTCAGCGTCGACGAATTGGTGAAGGGCGTCAACATCGCGCTCGGCACTCTGCCTGTCACCGCGTGTGCGGCGATGGATAGAGATAGCGATGGTCTGGTGACGGTCAACGAACTGGTAGTAGCCGTCAATGCCGCCTTGTCCGGCTGTGAGGTTGGGCCGAGATGATCAGTGGCGCAACCACCAGTTTGCTGACCGGCGCGCGCCGCGGGCAACAGGACTTCGCTGGTCCGGTCCTAATGGAGTTGGGATACCGGCCGCGTTCGCTGCGCCACTCCTTCGACTTAATTCGGGTGTTGGTTCGGCGCGATTTCACGCTCAGCTATCGGCGGTCGGTACTCGGCGTGGTCTGGTCTTTGTTGCTACCGCTGGCCCAACTGCTGGTGCTGGCGCTGGTTTTCCAGATGGTCGTGCCGCTGAAGATCGAGGCTTACCCCGCGTTCGTCTTCGGCGGGCTGTTGCCGTGGGCCTGGTTCAGCACCTGTCTGAGCACAGCTTGTAGCGCGTTCACCGGCAACCGCGATCTGGTTCTGCGGCCGCACTTTTCGCCGCCCATTCTGCTGATCAGCAACACGCTGTCGCATCTGATCACCTATCTCGCCGCCGTCCCCGTCCTGCTCGGCGTGCTCTCATGGTATGGCCGGCCGTTGACCGCGGCGGCGCTGCTGTTTCCACTCCTCACGCTGATCCAGGGCGCACTGATTGTCGGCCTCGGCCTGATCGCGGCCACCCTCAACGTCTTCTACCGCGACGTGCAATATCTCGTCAGCGTCGGCTTGATGTTACTATTCTATCTGACGCCGGTATTTTACGCGCCACCGGCCGTGCCAGCCTATCAGCTGCTCTACGCGCTCAATCCGATCGCGGTGTTGGTGGTCGGATATCGCGCCATCCTGTTCGACGGGGTGCTGCCCGACGGCTTCCCACTGCTACTAACCAGCCTCATGTGCGCCGCGATCGGCGCCGCCGGTTGGCTGGTCTACCGCCGCTGCGAGCACGACCTCTTTGACACGATCTGAGCCTGCTCGACTGAATCGCCATGACCGCGCTCGTCACCGCCGACTCCGTCTCGAAGCAATTCCGCCTGCCCCGCGGCGGCCGGGGCACGCTCAAGGAATGGCTGTTGGGCGGCAGCTGGAGCCAGCGGTCGAACGGACACTGGGCCTTGCGCGACGTCAGCTTTGCGGTCGAGCCCGGCCAAGTACTGGGGGTCATCGGTCACAACGGCGCGGGCAAGACGACGCTGCTGCGCCTGCTGTGTGGCTTGGGCCGGCCCACCAGCGGCAGCCTTCGCTGCCGCGCCGCCGTCAGCGGACTACTCGAGTTGGGCGGCGGCTTTCACCCCGACCTCAGCGGCCGCGAGAACCTGATTACCGGCGGCATTCTCAGCGGGTTCACCGAGCGTGAGGTGCGGGAGCGGGCCGACGAGATCATCGCCTTCGCCGAATTGGAGGAGGTCATCGATCAGCCCGCGCGGACTTACTCCACCGGCATGTACTTGCGTCTAGCGTTTGCCACGGCCATGCACTTCGATCCTGAAGTCCTGATCATCGATGAAGTTCTCGCCGTCGGCGATGCCCGCTTTCAGCAGAAGTGTCTCGATCGGCTACGGGCATTTCGCGCCGCCAACAAGACCCTCATCTTGACCTCGCATGTCGCCGAGCAGATCCAGGCACTGTGCGATGAAGTGCTGGTGCTGGAAGAAGGCGCGGTGGTCATGCGCGGCGACCCTGACAGCGCGCTGCGCTGTTACCAAGATCTCATGCGCCAGCGCACCGCGCGCCGGGCGGCGCGCGTGGTGCGTAGCCGGGCAGTGACGCTTCCCCAGCAGGGCAATCGCGAAGGCACCTTCGAAGCCGTCATTGCCGCCATTCGTCTCTACGACGCGCAGCGGCGACCTTGCCATGTCCTCGCCAGCGGCGAGGCTCTCACCATCGAGCTTGCCTATCAACTTACTGAAGGCGTCGGCGATTTCGCCGTCTCGCTCGGGGTGTTTCATCAGCGCACGAAGTGCTTCGAGGTGATCGTGCCCGCCGCCGCCACGGCCTTCGGTCCACTCGCCCGCCAGGGCGTTATTCGTTGCCATCTTCCGCAACTGCCGCTCGCTCGCGGGCGCTATTTCATCAACGCCGGGCTCTATCCACCCAATTGGGATTTCGTCTACGACTACCACTCGGAAATGCACGACTTCGACGTCGTCACAGGCCCGGGCGGTTCGTTTGAAGTCACCGGCATCCTCGCGGTCACACCCGAGTGGTCGCGTTCGCCAGTGGAGTAGTCCCAGTGTTCAAACCGGTGCAGGTGATCGACCTCGAGATCGGCACCCCCCTGTCAGCAGTGGCGGCGCTCGATGGCTACGACCGCCTTCAGGCCTTGGTGCGTCTGTGGGGCCGCCCGCTCGGCGCGCTCTCCCTGCACCCTCTTGGCGGCCACTGCGCGCCGGCCGACGTCTGGCGGGCTATCATCACCCACCACAGTCCAGCGTTGCTGCGCCAACTCGTGCGCTCCGCGCTGGCCGGCCCGGTTAGCGATCGTTTCAACCTTACCGCTGCCCGCCACCGCCGGTCCGGCTCGGCGGCGGCCCGACCGCCGGTGACGGTGGCGGTGTGCACCCGCGACCGCACCGCCGGCTTGGCACGCTGCCTCAGCTCGCTCGCCGCCCTGGACTATCCCGCGCTCGACCTTCTGGTGGTGGACAATGCGCCGACAAACGACGCCACGGCACAGTTGCTTATGCGCCGGTTTCCGAACGTGCGCTACGTCTGCGAGCCGCGCCCTGGTCTCGACTGGGCCCGCAACCGCGCCATTGCGGAGGCACACGGCGACATCATTGCCTTCACCGACGACGACGCGGTCGCCGACTCACAGTGGGTGAGCGCGTTGGCGGAGGTCTTCGCCAGCACGCCCGAGGTCATGGCCGTGACCGGGCTGGTTGTCCCTTACCAACTCGACACTGAAGCGCAGCTGCTGTTCGAGCGCTACGGCGGCTTCGGTCGCGGTTGCGCGCGCCGCTGGTTCGTGCCCGCAAGCGGCTCCCGCCGGCCCCTCGAGCGCCGCTATCGAGGTGCCGGCATGTTCGGCACCGGCGCCAACATGGCCTTTCGCCGCGTCCTATTCGACCGCATCGGCGGCTTCGAGCCGGCCTTGGACGTGGGCACGGTCACCAACGGCGGCGGCGATCTCGAGATGTTCTTCCGCGTGCTCAAGGAAGGCCACACTCTGGTGTACGAGCCGGCAGCGATCGTGCGCCATCAGCATCGCCGTGAGTACCGTCAACTACGCGCGCAGATGCGCGACCACGGCATCGGCCTGTACGCCTACTTCGCCCGCAGTGCGCTCGCTTATCGCGAGGAGCGCGCCGGCTTCTTGTGGCTCGGCCTGTGGTGGCTGTGGTGGTGGAGCGGCCTCCGCTTGCTGCGCTCGCTACTGAACCCCGCCGCCTTTCCGCGCGACCTTATTGTCATCGAGTTGTGGGGCTCATTGCTCGGAGCGCTCCGTTACCGGCGCGCCCGGCGCATCGCCGCCGACATCGCCCGCCAGCATGGGCAGGCGCTGCCGCCGCGACCGCCGGCGGCGCGCGTCAACGCCCACGCTCGCAGTCTGCCTACGGCGATGCGCGTGGTCGAACTCAGCGAACCCCTGCCGGAATGGACCGACCTGGCCGGCCACGAGCGCGTGCGAGCGGTCGTCACCTGGCACGGCGCGCCGGTCGGCAGCGTCGAGCTCGCCAACGGCGGCCGGCCGGTGCGCGCCTTACAACTGGGCGATGTGATTGCCGACGAGCTCTACGATCGGCTGCTCGAGGTTCCCACCAGCAGCACCGACTTAGGCGCCAGCCGGGCGCGGGCACTGCTAGCGCTAACCCCGCCTGCGGCCAGCTCGCCCGCGGCGCCGCCTGCTTTGCCCGCGCAATTGCCGGCGGAGGAGTCGGTATCGATCGTGATCGCCACTCGCGACCGGCCCGACGACTTGCGCCAGTGCTTGGAAACGCTGATCGCCCGAGTTGTGCCGCGCTCCGTTGAGATTGTCGTGGTCGACAACCATCCCGGTTCGGGCCTGACGCCGCCGGTAGTCGCTGAGTTCGCCGGTGTCGTGTTGGTCAATGAACCGCGCCAGGGGTTGGCCCGCGCGCGCAACGCCGGCATCGCCAGCTGCAGCGGCGACATCGTGGTCAGCATCGACGACGACGTGCGGGTGCCGGAGGGCTGGTTGGAAAAGCTCTTGGCGCCGTTCGTGCGCCGCGACGTCATGATCGTGACCGGCAACGTTCTGCCGCTGGAGTTGGAGACCGCGGCCCAGCGCCTGTTCGAACTCTATGGCGGTCTCGGGCGGGGCTTCCAGCGGCTTGAAGCGGACGGTGATTGGTTCCGCCGCTTCAGCTGGAGGGCGGTGCCGACCTGGCTGCTGGGTGCAACGGCCAACGCGGCCTTTCGCGCCAGCCTCTTCTCCGATCCAGCCGTCGGGCTGTTGGACGAGGCTTTGGGCGCTGGCACCCCAACGGGCTGTAGCGAGGACACTTACCTCTTTTACAAAGCGCTCCGGGCCGAGCACACCATCGTCTATGAACCAGCCGCGTACGTTTGGCACAAGCACCGCCGTGAGCTGCGCTCCTTGTGGCGGCAGATCTACAATTACAGCAAGGGCCATGTCGCTTATCATCTAACCACGCTGCTACGGGATCACGACCTGCGGGCGCTGGTGCGCTTGACGCTCGAGCTGCCGTGGGCGTACCTTTGCCGTCTGCGGCAAGCCCTGCGCTGCCGCAACCGCGATTTGTTGTTGCTGACGGCGCCGGAGCTGCTCGGCCATCTCGCCGGTCCGTTCGCCCTCTGGCGCTCGCGCCGCCAAGTTGCCCGCGAGCAGCGCGAATTGGTTCCCGCCACGGCACCCGCAGCCGACTCCGCTCCTTTCAACGGGCAGCGCGCACCGCTGCCGCAGCTCACCGGCACCGAATTGCACCCCCCGCTGCCACAGGCTGACAAGGTGCGGCACGAGCTTCGCATCGCCTCGCCCTGACTCTCCGCAAGACGATGCGGTAGACATGTCGTGTCCAGCCCGAGTGAGGGACGCTTAAGCGCGCGAGAGCGGCGGCGGAATCCTATGAATGGGCAAGCATCACACCTCCGAGGGCGCCTTGGGAGAACGGACGGGGTGAAGATGCCGCACAGGGTGTTTGTATGGACCCTCTTCGGCTGCACCGCAACGCTGCGTTTCGACCTCACGACCTTGTACAGGTCTTCGCTCAAACTGCGTGCGTTCCTCGCAACCGCCCTCGTGGCACAGATGCTCGCAGTGCCATTATGGGCGCAGGAATGCGTGTATGTCACCAACCGGCGCTCGGGCACAGTGGCAGTGATCAATGCGTCTACCAACACGGTGGAAACAACTATCCTGCTGCCGGCAATTGAGTGGTGCGACAACGAGCAGCCCCCGATTAACGGGATCGAGCCAGCAGGGATCGCGGTGAGTCCGGACGGGCAACGCCTATACGTCACCTCTGGCCAGTGCGTCCTCTACGTGATCGACGCGGCCAGCCGGAAGGTAGTACGCTCGGTCCCGGTTGTGGGCGAGTTCGAAAGACCGGGCGAAGTGGCCGTGAGTCCCGATGGCGGTTCTGTGTACATCACCGATAACAGATACGACAACGATGCTCGTCAGGGCGGGGTCTCCGCGCTGGATGCGACAACGTACAACACGCGGAAACATATGGGCCTGGCGACTGGGGTGAGCCAGATTGCAGTTAGCCGGGATGGCAGTCGGCTCTATCTCGGGACTCAACCTCTGAAGGTTGTGGATACTCAGAGCTGGGAATTGGTTCGTTCGATCGAGACGGGCGGCTTCCCCTCGATGCTGGCGCTGGCTCCTGACGGCGGCGTGCTCTACGCCGCCATGAGCTTAGTACCGCCGCGAGACCAGCAACGTGGGGTATTCGCGTTCGACACGCTGACAGGAGGCCTCGCTGGGAGCGTGCCACTCGCGAGCACCCCTACTTGGCTTGCCATAGCTCCTGACGGCAGGCACCTATACGCACCTGAACCGCGCTCGGGTCAGATTACGGTCATCGGTACGGAGCCACTGGAATTCACTGGTTCGATTCCAGTTGAGCCCCTCGTTAAGAGCCTCGCCTTGACGCACGACGGCAGAACGGCCTACGCGGCCACTGACGCAGAGGCCATTGCGGTCATCGACACCGAGACACGTGCGGTCAGAGCCACTGTCCCGCTGACCGAGTGCGGCCGCGTGACGTGCGGGGGGCGGTTTTTGTGCAACCCTTACGAACCATGCGAGCCCGAGCGGATTGCAGTTGGTCCGTGTCTGGCGACGGTCACTCCAACTCCGACGAGGACGCGAGCGGGTACGCCAACGTCCACCCCCACCCCACTGCCTTGCCCCGGGGACTGCGACCATGATCTGGCGGTCTACATTGAGGAGTTGGTGCGCGCCGTCAACATCGCGTTGGGGCTGGCGCCCGTTGGTGAGTGCGGATGCATTGACACGAACGACGACCAGCTGGTCACCGTCGACGAGTTGGTTCGTGCAGTGGACATGGCCTTGAAAGGCTGCCGGTAGACGCCTGCTTCGCCCAGCAGGACGGAAGAAGATGACCAACCGTGGGATCGTGGCAGCGAACGCGGTCGTTGTATTCGTAAGTCTCGTCGCGTTAGGCGCCTGTGAACAGGGGTCAGCGAGCGCTACACCCGCCCACGGGACCGCAACCCCAACGCCCACCGCAGCCCGGACCGAAACCAGCACGCCCACGCCGAGCGCAACAACACCAGCCACCGCTACGCCCACCCCGACGCCGACCGAGACGCCCAGAACGCTCTGCCGTGTGTGCGGCGCGGCCCAGGAGGTCCCCGGCATGACAGGCTACGACCGCGGCGTGTGGGCCACCCTCGACCCCTTGGGTCTTCAGGCCGATGCTGACCTCATCTCGGCGTGGTT
The DNA here is from genome assembly GCA_016210005.1 of Deltaproteobacteria bacterium. NCBI lineage: Bacteria > Pseudomonadati > Myxococcota > Myxococcia > Deltaproteobacteria bacterium. Next base: position 7,322 of record JACQVA010000070.1, read on the forward strand.
CTGTTTCGACGGTGTTCCGCCGGGTCAGTACACCGTGACGGTCGCTCCTGCGCCTTCGTTGCGGCCTTGTAATCGTTTCGGCTGCTGGCCTGCTAAGACCCCCGTTACGGTGGTCGATCGAGACGTCTTTGTCTACATCCCGATTTTCGACTTCACGCCGACGCCGTCACCAACATCCCTGACCCGCTCGACGCTCGACGCTATTCCGGGACACACGCTACACGTAGCCACCGCGCCGGGTGCGGTTCTACTTGGGATCGAAATTCTGGCGCCCAATTAATAGGCAGTTGACTGTTGTGTGGAGCCTAGCTTGCAGACAAAGATCGAATTGGACCTGGCTTCCGTACCATTGGATGATCCTCGGAGTCGCAATGGACGATTTGGCAATCTACTCATCGCATGCCTGTGGTTGGCGTTGCCGTCGCCGACCTTAGCGGCGGCCGCTGTCCAGGTATGTGGCCGGGTGGCCGACGATGAGCGCGCCACTAGCTTTATGCACGGAGGCACCGTCACGCTGGCACCGCTGGGCATGCGTGCTTCGATCGACGCCATCAACGCCAACTTCTGCTTCGCCGACGTTCCCCAAGGCATATACACACTGAGTGTAGAGCCGCGATGCAACCCATTTGTATGCCGCCCTGAGCAAACGCCCATCACCGTCAGCGATCACAATCTACACGTTGTTATTCCCTCTGCCTGCAGTGCCGCACCCTGCTTGTCACCCCCGCCGGGCGGGGACGCGGCCAGCAGCGCAATGCCGTTGACCGGCGCATTTGACCTGGACGTAACCCACATCGAGCGGACGCCACGTTACCGGATTTTTGGTGTTTCCTACGACCAGTGTGGCGCGTTTAGTTGCCGCAGCGGAGGTCCCTACCCTTTCTGTGCACCTGATCCTGCCCGAGAAGTGTTCGCTGGACACGGTGACGTGAGATGTTAGGGTCCTTCAGCAAGCTTGGCAAAGACTTTGAAGAACTCGGCGATGTCGTCCAGGCG
>JACQVA010000071.1 GCA_016210005.1 Deltaproteobacteria bacterium
GAGGGCGTCGATCTTGCGGACGCGGTTGTTGGCGGCGTCGGCGATGTACAGATTTCCCAGCGAATCCCGCGCCATACCCTTCGGATCGACGCGGGCCACGTCGGCGGTGAGTTCATCCCCGTTCGCGCCCCCGACGCTGGTGCTGATCACGCCGACTGTGCCTTCGGCGACAAAAGGCGATGCCGCGCCGAGAAGCGTTGCCAGAATGAAGAGGGAAAGGACAGTCTGAAGTCGGCACGCCCTATGCGCTGTTCCTTGAGCGTTGCGCCACGGCCACCCCATGCCCAAACCACAAACATCATTCATGCCATCGCGCCGGCTTAGCGCACTATTCCGCGCCGAAGCTGATCGCTCAGCGCGAGGTGTCACAATGTTGCCGATCCATGGCTGCGAGTGATTCTAGCCCCAGAGGTGGTCTCTGTCCATCAACGTTTTCAAAGTGTTGGCTTGGGTTAGCTTGGTCTTTTGGCTTGACGGAAGCGGGCTTGTGCGGTAGTAAAGCGGCGCTCTGTATCCACGGTGGAGCGTGTGGTCGGCATCGGATTGCTGACGAATAGGGAGGTGGCCAGTGTTACTTAGATCAGCGCAGTCAGACGGACCAGGCAACGTACACGGGCGTGGGGCGGTTGTGCGCGCAGCGGCGGTTGTGGGTGCGGGACTGAGCCTGCTGGTAGCGCAAGCGGGTTGGGCTCTGACGGTGGAGCACTGCCTCTCCAGCGACAACCATATTTACATCATCATAAAGACGGGCAGTGGCAACATCGGCACGCAGGTGACCAGCGTGGCGGTGACGGCCGGTAACGCCAACACTTGCACCGAGGCGCCCGCCAGCGGGGCCGTCTTGACCGCGCTGGCGGCGGGGCAAGGCGCGCTGCTACCCAACCGGATGCGCACGACCGTGTTGGATGGGTTTCTGAGCAACACGATCTCGTGTGCGGTTAACTTCAACGCTTCTGCCGGCGGCGGGAAGGGTGTTTTAACGTTGCCGGGCGGCACCCGCACGGTCAGCGCAGACCCGGGCTCGAGCACGGAGACGTTGGTATCGGTTGCGACCGCAGACGCCAACGTACCCGCGGCGGTGGACGTGGCCTCCGTGAGCCGCGCGATTTCGGGGTGCTCGGTGAGTGGAACCACGATGGTGTTCCCGTCGCCGGCCGGCGCAGTGGTTCAGTCCAACGTCACAACCGGTGAGGTGTCCGGACAGAATACGACGTTCGACGACACCGAGGGGACTCACGTTGGCAACATGGATCCGGGTGGGGTGGGCACCAAGCAAACCACGCCCGATGGTTTTCTCTTGCGCGGCAACTGCGGCTCCAATCCTGCCACCTGTAGCGTTATTGTGTTTGTGGCGACGCAGAACGGGGCGGCGAACTACGGCGCCTCTGCCACCGGCTTCACGGTAGATCCGAACTTGAACGTCACCAGCACCGAGCAGGCGGCGCAGAACGAGAACTTCAATACCCCGACCCCCACCATCACACCGACGGTGACGCCGACGAACACACCGACGAACACACCAACGATAACGCCGACGGCGACCCCGACGAACACGCCGACTGAAACGCCTACAGCGACGCCGACTCGAACACCAACCAACACTCCGACCCAGACGCCGACGTTTACGCCGACGAACACGCCGACGGAAACGCCGACCCGGACGCCCACCCGGACGCCCACGGAGACGCCTACAGCGACGCCGACGCGGACGCCGACGGCGACGCCAACCAACACCCCGCCGCCGACTCCAACGCGGCCGCCGGTGCCTGTTATCCCATCCCCAACGGGGCCTGCCGGGCTGGCCTTGATCGTCGGCTTGGGTGCGGCAATCGCGCTATCGTTGCGCCGCTTCGCCCGTCTGCGCTGAGCGGTCAGGCGTAGTCCGAATCACGGGGGCTCCATCGCAGGAGCCCCCTTTTTTTCTCTGCTCAGGCGATTTACGGCGCCTATTGGCGGTCGTCCGGACAGCGGGCGGATCGGAACTTTGGCTTGACAACACCGGCACTTGGCAGATATGAGCACAGCGGTGCTGCAGTCGGGCACCGGGTGTGGTTCGAGTGTACGGGATTTGTTGCGAGCGTTTGACGCTGTTTGAGGTCTGCGGAGATAGCGATGGCTGAAAGCTCCCGAGGGTCTACCGCGCGTACGGGGTGGTTGGTCGTGCTGGGTGCCGCAACGGCGCTCTGGTGGACGGGAATCGCATCCGCGCTGACGGTTGAGCGGTGCGTGTCCGACGACAACCACGTCTACGTGATCATAAAGACCGGCAGTGGAAACATCGGCACGCAGGTGACCAGCGTGGCGCTGACGGCCGGTAACGCCAACACTTGCACCGAGTCGCCCGCGACCGGCCAGGTCTTGACCGCGCTGGCGGCCGGGCAGGGTGCGTTGCTGCCCAACCGAGTGCGCACGACCGTGCTGGACGGGTTTCTGAGCAACACGATTTCGTGCGCCGGTAACTTCAACGCTTCGGCCGGCGGCGGGAAGGGTATCTTAACGTTGCCGGGCGGCACCCGCACCGTCAGCGCGGATGCGGTCTCGAGTACTGAGACGTTGGTCTCTGTAAGCACCGCAGACGCGGCCGTGCCCGCGGCGGTAGACCTGGCCTCCGTGAGCCGCGCGATTTCAGGGTGCTCGGTGAGTGGGACCGCGATGGTGTTCCCGTCGCCGGCCGGCGCGGTGGTTCAGTCCAATGTCATAACCGGTGAAGTGTCTGGACAGAATACGACGTTCGACGACACCGAGGGGACTCACGTTGGCAACATGGATCCGGGTGGGGTTGGTACCAAGCAGACAACTCCCGATGGTTTCCTCTTGCGCGGCAACTGTGGCTCCAACCCCGCCACCTGCCAGCTGATCGTATTTGTCGCCACACAAAACGGCGCGAGCAATTTTGGCGCTTCGGCTGCAGGTTTTACCGTGGACTCGAACCTAACGGTCACCAGCACCGAGCAAGCGGCGCAAAACGAAAACTTCAACACGCCAACGGCGACGCCGACGAATACCCCGACGATCACCCCTACCGTAACGCCGACGAACACCCCGACCAACACCCCGACCGAAACGCCCACTGCGACGCCGACAAACACGCCGACTGACACGCCGACGGCAACCCCGACCGATACCCCGACCAATACCCCGACGCAGACGCCGACGAACACCCCGACCAACACCCCGACTGAAACGCCAACGGCAACGCCGACCAACACCCCGACCAACACCCCAACCGAAACCCCGACCCGAACCCCGACCAATACCCCGACGGTGACGCCGACCTTCACCCCGACCAACACACCCACGGAAACCCCGACGCAGACGCCGACGCGGACCCCGACTAATACACCTACGGAAACCCCGACTCGGACCCCGACCAATACCCCGACCGAAACGCCGACGCAGACCCCGACCAGAACGCCGACCGATACACCGACGCAAACCCCGACGGTGACCCCAACGCCGACGCCCACCAACACACCGCGGCCGACGCCGACGCGGCCGCCGATCCCGGTGATCCCCTCACCTACCGCCCCGAGCGGCCTGCTGCTGATCAGCGTGCTGGGCGCGGCGATGGGTTGGGCGTTGCTGCGCAACGCGCGGCGCGCCGTGCGCCGCTAGTCGCAAGTTGACTCGTTAGACCAAAAGGGGGAGGGCACCGCCCTCCCCCTTTTTTCGTTCCGAGGGCAGGCTGCCTGTTTACCCCAACGCCGCGGACTTGATTGCAGTGACCAGCTCCCGCAGGTTGCTGGCGCCTAGCACTAGATCGCATTGCCGGGCATAGGTTGCGAGCACGCTGTCGCCGGTGTTCCAGCGCGTGGGTTGCTCCGGATTGAGCCACACCAACCGGCGAACTCGCGCGCGCATGCGGGCAAGAACATCCGCCCGCGGCGGGCGCCGGTTGTTGCGGGCATCGCCGAGTATCAGCACCAGGGTGTTGCGGGTAAAGCTTGCCTCCCAGCACTCCCACAGCTGGACGAGCACGCTACCGAAATCGGAGCCGGCAGCTAAGTCGAGTGCTTGATGCGGGATGACTTGCCCTCCTTCAAATGAGATCTCGACCGGGCAATCTACGTAGCCGAACAACCGTACGCGGCGAAAGAAGTGCTCGGCTGGGGTCAATAACGCCAGGAAGAAGTCGGCGGCGGTGGCAGTCGAATGGGACAGGTCGCAGAGGGCGACAAGGTCAACCTTGCCCGGCGCGCGCGTGCGAAACGCCGGCGCGACGGGCACTCCGCCGGTGCTCAGCGAGGCGCGAATGGTGCGGCGGAAATCGACCCGGCCGCGCGCTGCCCGCTGCAACCGGCGCCGCCAGTGCGCTCGCAGGCGCCGCGCTAGATCCGCAACTAGCTGCTCAGCCTCCTCGACGGTGCGCTGTTCCATTGCCTCGAATGGCGTCACCAGCAACTCGCGGCAGTGCGCCAGCCGCTGCGCCGCCACGGGCTGAGTCGAACGCTTCTCCTGCTTCTCCGGCTTAGTTTCCCGATCGCCTCGGCCGTGCGCCTGTGGCTCCTCTGCTTGTCGGCCGTTCGCCACCGGTGCACCATGCCCGCGGCCGATTCCTTCTCCCACAGGCTGCGGTCGCTCGCCCTTGCCGCGCCGGTGGCCCGGTGTAACGAAGAAGCGATCGAACAACGCGTCGAACGTCGGCCGGTCGGTCTCATCCTTAACCAAGGTCGCCGCCAGACCTGCCCGCAACGCCTCACGCTCAATGCCGGCCGTGCTCGCCGCCGCCATCGCGTCGAGACTTTCCGCCACGCTTGCGCGCACGCCGGCGGCGCGGAGTTGGTCGATGAATTCGAGCAGCCTGGCTTTCACGATCCCCGCAGCAGCTGGCTTGTCTTCCCCTCGACCTTGCGCAGATCCTCCTCGTGCTTGAGGATCAGATTAAGCGTCTTACGCACCTCGGCGGCATCGAGCTCCTTGACGCCGAGAGCGCGCAGAGCCCGGGCCCAATCCAGAGTTTCGGCGATGCTGGGGGCCTTGCGCAGATCGAGTTTGCGCAGGTTGTTGACGAAACGCGCTACCTGCTCGCGCAAGCGTTCGTCCAATTCGGGAACCTTGAGGCTGATGATCTCGCGTTCGATGTCGACGCCCGGAAAGCCGAGATACAAATACAGGCAGCGGCGCTTGAGCGCTTCGGACAATTCACGCGCGCGGTTCGAGGTCAGCACGACTGCCGGGCGCATCTGCGCGGTGATAGTCCCCAGCTCGGGTACCGAGACCTGGAAGTCGCTCAGCACCTCGAGCAGGAAGGCCTCGAACTCCTCATCGGCTTTGTCGATCTCGTCGACCAGCAGCACGATCTTGCGGGGTGAAGAGATGGCGCGCAGCAACGGCCGTTCGAGCAGATACTCGCGCGAGAAGATGTGCTGGGTGACTTCCTCCCACGGGTGCTCCTGCTCGCGATCCACTTGGATGCGCAGCAGCTGCTTTTGGTAATTCCACTCGTACAACGCCTTGGCCTCGTCCAGCCCCTCGTAACACTGCAAGCGGACCAGATCGGTGTGCAGGACCTCGGCCAGCACCTTGCCGATCTCGGTCTTGCCGGCGCCGGCGGGGCCTTCGATCAGCAGCGGCTTTTCCAGCACCAGCGCCAGGTACAGCGTGGTTTCGACGGCCGCGGTGGTGAGGTAGCGGGCGCGGCGCAATCCCTCGTGGACGATTTCGGGGCTGATCTGCACGGGGGGTGATGTTGGGGTATTCCGGCGCCGGCGTCAACGGCTGGCGCGTATCCGTGGGACCAGCCAGCGGTCGATGAAACGCGGGGAGCGGGAGGGGCGGGATTCGAGATCTTCGAGATAAGCCTGAACCGCCTCGAACAGCTCGTCCACGGCGATGCCTAAGTGTGCGGGTCGGAAGTCGTCCAAGGTCACCAAAGCCTGCCGCAGCAAGTTCAGAGTTCCGCGCCCGCCGCCACGATGGAAGTGCAGATGCATGGCGCCGGCGAGCAGCAGCAACGCCTTTGCCAGCGCCCGGTCGGGCTCGGCCAACGCCGGCAGCGCGGCCTCGAAGCTCATCTGGCTTTCAAGGTACTCGCCCTGGTTGTACAGCTTGATCGCGGTGCGCAGCTCAGGGGGCATGTCGCTCCAGTAACCAGCCGGCGATGATGGCGGTCAGCGAAACGCGGCGCAACCGAGGCGGTCCCCGCCGGCGCGCGCCAAGCGCCATCCCGGCTCACAGCTTCTCCTGCTTCTCGACGGCGGCGAACTCCTTCTCCGACAAGCCCCGCAGCGCTAGCTGCCCATGCGCCCGGTAGAGCTCGAACAGCGCCTCCTTGTGCGGCCGTACCCGCCCCAGCGGACACTTGGCCCAGTCCTCGTACGATTCATCGCAGTAGCCCATGCGCAGCTCGCCACACTTGGGCTGCAGGTGCTGCGCCAGTTCGGGCAGCACACCCTTTACCTCTAGTCGCATGAGCGCCACCATCTTGCGGATCTCCCACTGCGCACGCACGCACAGGCGCAAATCGGCGATGTGCAAGAGCTCGGCGAAGTTGACCATGATCTGGAAGTTGGTCGGGGCGGCGTTGGGCAAGATGAAGCGGGCATCCTCCGCCGGTATATCGGCCGCCAGTGCTTTGGCGTAGGTGGCCGAGACCTGCGCCGCCAGTTGCTCGAAGTCGCCGGCTAAGCCCGCGCGCTTCCACGACTCGGGCATGACGTATTCGAGCTTCTCCTCCTTGAAGCGGACGTAGCGCTGGCTCTGCTGCTCGAAGCTGATGCCGATGCGGTGGCGCACCAACTGATGCGAGAGCGAACGCGAGACGCCGGCGATGGCGAACCAGAAGACGACCTGCTCCAGCGGCGAAGCGTGCCCGGTCTTCAGCCGCTCAGCAATGAACTCGCGGATCTTGTCGCGGCTGATCCGGCCGCCGCGAATCTTCTCCCAGATCTCGACCGGGGTGTCCGACGAGTAGCAGGTGCGATAGGCGGCGTAGAGCTTCTCAAGCGGATCCGTGGCGACATCGATCAGCTTGACCTCCATGTGGATCTCCTCAGGCGGTGCGCGCGCAGGTGGCCTGGGGCACCAGTGCCGCTAGGTCCGTCGTCAAGGGGTGAAACACCAGCCCGCTGAGCAGCTTGGGATGAAAGTAAGTGGATTTCTGCGGCATGGTCTCGCCCGAGAGGCACACGGCTTGTACCTGCCCGAGATCCGGCGATCCTAGCAGGAAGACGACTTGCGTGTCGCCGCTATCTACGCTGGCCAGCGCCTGCTCGGTATTGTGGCTGTAACACAACTGGCCGGCACGGGCCGCGGTGTCGGCGTCGAGGTGCAAGATCTCGCGCAGGATCAGGCGATCGAGCACGCTGACATCGAGCCGTCGCACCACCGCCGGCAATTCCGGTGCGGCATCGTCGATGACCGCGTTGCTCAGCGGACTGATCAGCTGCACGCTGGCGGCGCTCCGTATGATCACGCCCAGCTGCGGCAGCTCATCGCGGGCAGTCAGCGCCGCCGTCAGTTGCGCCCGGCCGGTGGCCGAATTCGGGGAGTTGCGCACGCGGAAGCTGCGCGTCAGCGCGGCGCTGAAATCCGTATCGCTGAAACGCGGCAGGCTGCGCACCAGGCGATGTGTGGGCAGTACCAGCAAGCCCGGGTCGGCCATGCTGCAGAGATAGATCATGATGAAGTTCGCCGGGTCATCCGGCGTCAAGGCGCCGCGTGCTTGCAGCTGATCGCGGTACTCCAGCGCGGTCTCGTAACGATGGTGGCCGTCGGCGATGAAGATGGTCTCGGCGGCGAGCGCCGCGGTGATGGTGTTGACCTGCGCGCGCTCCGCCAGCGGCCACAGGCGGTGGCGGACGCCGAACTCGTCGCTCAAGTCCACGTGTGGCGCGCCGGCGGTAGCCGCACGGCAAGTGTGCTCCACCGGCTCCAGCCGGCTGGCGTAAAGCCCGAAGATCGGGCTCAGGTTGGCGCGGCAGGCTTCGAGCAAGCGCAAGCGGTCTTGCTTCGGGCCCGAGAGCGTGCGCTCGTGCGGCCGGATGCGTCCGCTGCTGAACGGCTCCAGCCGCACCGTGCCGATGATGCCGGTACGTTCGTAGTGCCGATCACCATGGGTGAAATTCTGCACATACAACCACAGGCTGGCGTCGGTGTCCTGGCGCAACCGGCCAGTGCTGATCCAGTCGTGCAAGCAGCGCGCGGCGGCGGCGTAGCGGTCGGCCTCGCGGTTCAAGATCAGGCGCACCACGTTGTGTGGGCTGCGGGCGTAGAGCACGTCGCGTTGCTCGTCATCGATCACGTCGTAGGGCGGGGCCACGACATCGGCCAGCCGCACCCGCGTAGGGTCGTAGCGCAGGGTACGAAACGGTCGCAAGTCCATCACGCGGCCTCCGCCAATGCCGCGCGCAGGGCGGCATCGGTGATGGCGCCGGCGCGCAGCACGCGCACTTCCGCGGTGGTAACCTCGACCACCGTCGAGGCTACGCCACCGCTCAGAGTTCCGCCGTCGAGGTAAACCGCGACGCGATCGCCGAAATAACCCCGGGCCTGAGCGATCGTGGCCGGTGGTGTCGCCCCGGCCGGATTGGCGCTCGGTGTGGTCAGCGGCCGACCCAGCCCGCGCACCAGCGCGGTGGCGGTCGGGTGGCTCGAGATGCGCACACCGATCGTGCCGGTAACCCCCGTCAGCAACGGTGATACGCTGTGCCTGGCGGTTACAACTAGAGTCAACGGCCCCGGCCAAAAGCGGGCGATCAGCCGCTCTGCCAGCGGTGTCACCCGCGCGGCGAGCTGGTCGAGCATGCTGCGGTCGCTAACCAATACCGCAATGGGTTTACCTTCGGCGCGGACCTTGAGGGCGAGCAACTTGCTCACGGCCGCCGCACTGGTGGCATCGACACCCAGCCCGTAGAGGGTCTCGGTGGGATAGACGATCGGCTCGGCGCGGCGCAACGCCGCCAGTGCCGCCTCAAGCGCGCAGTGGTCTTGCGAGTCGTGCATTCTTCTCGTCCGCTTGGCGCGCCGGCTGAGTCAGGGCCGCTCCCAGGCACGCCGGCCGATGTCCCGGCGATAATACATGCCGTCCCACTCGATCTGGCTGACGGCGCGGTACGCTTCCGCGACTGCCGCGGCAACATCGGCACCAAGCGCAGTGACGCCGAGCACGCGGCCGCCGTTGGTGACGACGGCGCGGTCGCGTGTCGCCGTACCGGCATGAAAGACTACTCCATCGCGCCAGCTCTGTAAGTCAGCGAGTCCGTGAATCGGCCGCCCCTTGGGATAATTTCCCGGGTAGCCGCCGGCGGCGAGTACGACACACGCGGAGGCGCGCGCATCCCACTCCACTCTGACCTCGGCCAGCCGCTCTTCCACCACTGCCTCCATGAGCGACACCAGATCACTTCTGAGGCGTACCAGCAATGCCTGGCACTCGGGATCACCGAAGCGCGCGTTGAACTCCAGCACCTTGGCGACGCCGTCACGAATCATCAGCCCGGCGTACAACACCCCTTTGTAGACGATGCCGCGCTGGCGCAGGCCGTCCACCACCGGGGCCATGATGTCGCGTAGGATGCGCGCGTGCAGCGCGGCGGTAACCACCGGCGCGGGCGAGTACGCGCCCATGCCGCCGGTGTTGGGACCGGTGTCGCCGTCGCCGATGCGCTTGTGATCCTGTGACGACGCCAGCGGTAGGACGGTGCGGCCATCGGTGACGGCCATGAACGACGCCTCTTCGCCTTCGAGAAACTCCTCGATCACCACCCGCTCGCCGGCAGCGCCGAAGATCTTGCCGCGCATGATTTCATCAATCGCGGCCTCTGCTTCCGGCAGCGTCGCGCAGATCACGACCCCCTTGCCGGCGGCCAGCCCGTCAGCCTTGACCACGACCGGCGCGCCCACTTCGCGAACGTAGCGGAGCGCCTGGTCCGGATCGGTGAAGGTGCCGAAGAAACCAGTCGGGACTTGGCACTGGCGAAGCAGCTCCTTGGTGAAGGCCTTGCTGCCCTCGAGTTGGGCGGCGGCCTTGCTAGGCCCGAATATCCGCAGGTGGTGGCGCGCGAACTCGTCGACGATGCCCATTGTCAGCGGCAGCTCGGGGCCGGGCACGGTCAGGTCGATCTGTTGCTCGCGGGCGAAGCGGAGCAATCCGGGAATGTCGTCGGCTGCCAGCGCCACCAGCTCGGCGAGTTCGGCGATGCCGGCGTTGCCCGGTGCGCAATAGATGTTGCCGACGCGCGGCGATTGGCGCAGCTTCCACACCAGCGCGTGCTCGCGCCCGCCGCTGCCGATGACCAAAATCTTCATGACTCGCGAAGCTCTCTTATCCGGGCCGGCCGCCGTCCGAACGGTACTGGTACATGGTGGGGCCCATCAGTGCTTGAAGTGGCGCACGCCGGTGAACACCATCGCCAGCTCGTAGCGATCGGCGGCGGCGATCACCTCGGCATCGCGGGCGCTGCCGCCGGGCTGGATGAGGGCGGTGGCGCCGGCGCGGGCGGCTTCCTCGGGCCCGTCGGGAAACGGAAAGAACGCTTCACTGGCTGCCACTGAGCCCTTGAGATCAATACCCAGGCGCTGGGCCCGCGCCACCGCCAGACGCACCGGGTCGACACGCGAGGTCTGTCCACCGCCGACGGCGAGCGTGCGGTCTTCGGTGCAGAACACGACGGCGTTCGATTTGATGTGCTTGACGATCGGCAGGCCGAACGCCATCGCCCGCAGTTCCGCCGCCGTGGGTGAGCGTTTGGTGACCACCTGCGCCTTGGCCGGGTCCTCCATCGCCAGATCCGGCTCCTGCACCAGCAGGCCGCCGAACACCCGCTTGAAGTCACGCTCGGTGCGGTCGATCCGTTCGGGATGCCAAATCATCAGCCGGCGGTTCTTCTTCTTGCGTAGAAGTTCCAGCGCTTCGGGGGCGAACCCCGGGGCGATCAAGACCTCGCTGAAGATCTCATCGACGACCTGGGCCAACGCCGGGCTCCAGTGCCGGTTGGTGATGATGATGCCGCCGAAGGGCGAGTCGGGGTCGGTGATGTAGGCCTTGTTGTATGCCTCGGCATCGGTGGCAGCGGTGGCAACACCGCACGGGGTGTTATGTTTGAGAATGGCCACCACTGGCCGGGGCGCGTTGAGGTACTCCAGCATCAGCTGCATGGCGGCATTGATGTCGACGATGTTGTTGAAGGATAGCTCCTTGCCATGCAGTTGCTCGGTGATGTGCAGGAAGTCGCCGTACAACGCCCCTTGCTGATGCGGGTTCTCGCCGTAGCGCAGCTCCTGGGCTTTGTGGAGCTGAAGGTGCAGGGTCTCGCCGAAGGGGGTGTCGGTAGAGAGCCTGCCGAGGTAGTCGCTGATGGCGCCATCATAGCGGGCGGTAGTTTGAAAGGCCTTCTTGGCCAGGCGTGAGTTGCTGGTCACCGACACCACGCCAGCGTTGGCACGTAGTTCGTCCAGCACTGCACCGTAGTCGGCCGGATCGACGATGACCGTGACGTGATGGTGGTTCTTGGCCGCCGAGCGCAACATCGAGGGGCCGCCGATGTCGATGTTTTCGACGGCGTCTTCCAAAGTACAGCCCGGCTGAGCGACGGTGGCCTCGAACGGGTAGAGATTGACCACCACCATATCGATCGGCTGGATGCCGTGCGCCGCCATCTGCTGGCGGTGGCTGTCGAGATCACGCCGGCCGAGTAAGCCGCCGTGGATCTTCGGATGCAGCGTCTTGACCCGGCCGTCGAGGATCTCCGGCGACCCGGTGTAGTCGCCGACCGCTACCACCGGGATGCCGGCATCGCTGAGCGCCTTGGCGGTGCCGCCGGTGGAAAGTATCTCGATGCCGAGCTGGTGCAGGCCGCGCACGAAGTCGATCAGGCCGGTCTTGTCACTGACGCTTACCAGAGCCCGTGTGATTTTAGCCATTCGTCCCTCCACTGTCGTCATCTCGCAGAACCCGCGGCACCCGTTTGCCCAGCCGGGTCATTACCTCGTAGGTGATCGAACTCTGCCATGCCGCGACTTCCGCGACGGTGATTTCGTCCTCACCCTGCCGGCCCCACAACACCACTTCGTCGCCTCGGGCAACGTCGGGGATGTCGCTGACATCGACCAGCGTCAGGTCCATGCACACCGCTCCGACCACGGGCGCGCGCCGGCCGCGCACGAGCACCTGTGCCCGGTTCGAGAGCCGGCGGTCGTAGCCGTCGGCATAGCCGACGGGGATGGTAGCGATCCGGCTCGGGCGGCGCGTGACAAAGGTCTGGCCGTAGCTCAGCGGCCGTTCGGCCGGCACCGCTTTCAGCTGGACGATTCGCGTGACCACGCGCATCGCCGGTGCCAGCGGCAGCGAGCAGTTCGCCACCGGCGCAATGCCGTAGAGCGCCAGGCCGGGGCGAATCAGCGAGAAGTGAGTCGCCGGCCAGGTCAGCGCCGCCGCGCTGTTGGCGAGATGGAGGAAGCGCGGCCGCAGGCCCAGGCTGCGCGCGGTGGCGACGGCGCGCTCGAAGAGCTGCAACTGGTAAGCAGCGAACTCCTGGTTGCCGAGATCGGCGTTGGCAAAGTGCGAGAAGATGCCCTCGACCGAAAGCTCCGGCACTCCTTGCACCACCTGTAACAGCGCCGGCAGCTCTTCCGGCGTGACTCCGAGGCGGCCCATGCCGGTGTCGATTTTCACGTGCACGCTGAGTCGCCGGCCGCGCAGCAGCGGGCGCATCTGCTGCGCCATCGCTGCATCCAGCAATGCCACGCTCAGTCGGTAGTCGAGCAAAGCCTCGATCTGCGTCGGCTCGGCGCCGGTGAGGACCACGATCGGCTTGGTCACGCCGGCACCACGCAGCTCAACTGCTTCCTCGACGGTGGCCGCGCCGAAAGCGTCCACCCCGGCGCGCTCGAACAGCGGCGCTACCAGGGTTGCCCCGTGCCCGTAGGCGTCGGCCTTCACGACCGCGAGCAGGCCAACACCGGGGGCGAGGCCGCTACGGACGGCGGCCAGATTGCTGCGCAAGGCGGCCCCATCGATTTGCGCAATGGTGGGGCGGCCGGCGCTGAATGGCATGGGAAAACCGCTAGGAAGATGCGGATGTGCGCCGCTTACCAAACGCCCCCTAGGTTGTAAAGGTCGATTGAAGCGTCTATCGTTTCGGCTGTGCGCGTGATGTTGAACGGAGAGCTGCGCGAGCTTAGCGCGCCGATCACGGTCGCCGATTTGGTGACGCATTTGGGTCTCAGCCCGCGCCGCATCGCGGTGGAAGTGAATCGTGACGTTATCCCCCGCGAGCAGTACCCCACGCGCGCATTGCACGAGGGCGACACGATCGAGATCGTACACTTCATCGGTGGAGGATGATGGTAGCAATGGCAGATGAGTTCCAACTCGCGGGCCGCTCGTACGGCTCGCGCCTGATTGTCGGTACGGGCAAGTACCGGGATTTTGCCCAGACCCGAGCGGCGCTGGCGGCCTCGGGTGCGGAGATCGTAACCGTGGCGGTGCGGCGGGTGAACATTACCGACCCGAGCAAGGAGAACTTGCTCGATTACGTCGATCCCAAACGTTACACGATCCTGCCGAACACTGCCGGCTGCTACACCGCGGAGGAGGCGATTCGGACGGCGCGCTTGGCCCGCGAGGCCGGCATCGGCAATCTGGTGAAACTGGAAGTCATCGGCGACCAGCGAACGCTGTTTCCCGATGTGCCGGAGACGATCCGTGCGGCCGAGACCCTGGTGCGCGAGGGCTTCGCCGTGCTGCCGTACATCAACGATGATCCGATCGCGGCGAAACGCCTGGAGGACATCGGCTGTGCCGCGGTGATGCCTCTGGCCGCTCCGATCGGATCGGGCCTGGGTATCCGCAATCCGTACAACATCCGCATCATCCTGGAACAGCGCCGTGTGCCGGTGATTGTAGATGCGGGCGTGGGCACGGCTTCCGATGCCGCGGTGGCGATGGAGTTGGGCTGCGACGCAGTGCTGATGAACTCGGCCATCGCCGGCGCCAGGGATCCGATCTTGATGGCCGAAGCGATGCGGCTGGCGGTGGCAGCCGGCCGCAAGGCATTTCTGGCCGGACGCATCGCGCGTAAGTTGTACGCGACGGCATCGAGCCCGCTGACCGAACTGATCGAGTAGGCGGTTGCCGGCGCAGGCCCGAGTCAGAAACCGCAAGTGTCGGCTCCTCGCTTGTATCTAATCACCGATCGCCATCAGACGGGCGGCCGGCCATTGCTCGAGGTGGTGGCGGCCGCGCTGCGGGGCGGCGTGGATGCGGTGCAGCTGCGGGAGAAGGACCTGAACGCGCGCGAGCTGCTGGCGTTGGCGCGCTCGCTGCTGCCGTTGTGCCGGCAACACGGGGCGCGGCTGCTGATCAACGATCGCATTGACGTGGCCCTGGCGGCAGAAGCGGACGGGGTTCATCTACCGGCGTCGTCGTTTGCCGGTGCCGATGCCCGCCGGCTGCTGCGACGCCGGTTGCTCGGCGTCTCCGCGCACACCATCGCTGAGGTGGCCGAGGCCGCCGGCGCGGGCGCGGATTTCGTGGTCTTGGGTCCGATCTACACGACACCCTCGAAGGCGTCGTATGGGCCGCCGTTAGGGCTAGCCATCTTGGCCGAGGCAGTCCGGCGGGTGCCCATCCCGGTGCTCGCCTTGGGTGGCATCACCCGTGAGCATGTCAGTGCGGTGTGCGGGCAGGGAGCGGCCGGCATCGCCGTTATCCGCGCCATTTGTGCTGCCCCCGAGCCGACGGCAGCGGCTGCTGAGTTACGGGCGGAGTTACTGCGGGCCTTGCAATAGGCACCAGAAGAACGGTAAAAAGCTTGAAGCCATCCGTAACTAGGGGGCAATACCTTTTCGCGTGGTAGCGGTTGTGCCACGAGGGAGAAATGTCATGCGCGGTAATTTAATGCTGGGTGATCTTCTGGAGCGGGAGCCTGTCCCCGAGCGCTTGCTCAGTGTTCGGCTACCGCTCGACCTGCTGGCTCGACTCGATAGCCTCGCCCGAAAGTTGCATTCCCGCAAAGGCGAGATCGTGGTGGCGATGTTGAACGAGGGATTGCGGCGATTCGAAGCCAGCGGCCGGCTCGGACGCGGTTGAGCCCGGCAGTGAATCCGCGGCCGTGATTCGTTCGGCCGTGATTGCTTGCACCTAACGCATCCCTACCAGCAAGCAGCCGGCTCCACAGCCGGCATCTTAATCGAGCGCGTCCTGCGCTGCGATAACATCGATTGTGTGAGACCCCTCGAATCCGACCAGGCCAGCGGCGGTTAGTCACCGTCCGATTCGCCGCGGGCAACGCTGGGCCTGATTGCGGTTGATTGTGTTGAGGAAGAGGGGGAGCCGTAGCCGCCGTGCTCGTCTGCGGCTCCCCGCGATTCAGTTGGCAAGGGCTGCGCCCCTTGCTGACTTCTTCTTGGAGCATGGTGCGTGCCAGCCTGGTCCGGCCGTGCGCTGATCGCGGGCACGGCGAGCGCGGGTGCTTCTAGGCTAGGGTGCCCCGTCACAGAGCTGTCGTTGTCGGGGGCTTGGAGCCAAATTGCCACTACGGTCCGATTTGCATCGTGGTCTTCGGGATCGAGCCACGCCGTGGCCGCACAGTTGACCGGTGCCGTGGATTGCTATCGTCGTTCGATCGAAGGTCTGAGATTGGCTTCTTGAGAGGGTGCGGAGGCATCGCCCCCGTACAGGGCGATGCCTCCGGAGGCGAGGAGGCAACGGGTGGGGGGCCCGTCACCATTCGCCACAGCAGAACCTATGCCAGGGATCGGCTGCGATGCAACCGCCCCAATTCGGCGGCTACGGCCAGCGGTGGCTTGTCGTCGGATTGGCGATTGCGCTTACAACGATGAGGAAGTGCCGGAGGCCTCGCGTCCATAAGGAAGCGGGGGTCAGAGTCTGGCCCCCGTTGGTCCACCGGCGCGCGCCTCTCGTTGGATCAGTGGCCGGACTCGATCAGATGCGCGATGGTGAAGAACTCCTCGGTCAGCCCGCTCTTGTCGCCTTGGTTGAAGTACCAGCCCTCTTCTCCGGGGAACTTGTTACTCGGCAGTGCCGCGCGGGTGGCGTGGCTCAGCTGCATATCGACCATGGTGATGCTGGGCTGGAAAGGCATCTCGTCCGCATACTCGGCGCCGTACGATCCGGTTGCGCGCTTTTTGAAGCTCCACTGGTTCACCCACACTTTCCATAAGTTGCCGGTACGATCATAGATGTCGCTAAACGCGATGAGGTAGGTTTCCTGATCGATGAACAGCACGCGCTTGCCGTAAGCGTACTGCGGCAACTTGGAGACGCCCTCGACTACCCACACCTTGCGCTTCTCCCAAGTGTCGCAAAAGATGAAGTCGCCCCCGCCCTCACAGTACTTCACCGGGAAGTTCTCGGAGTGATACGAGCCCAGCACTTCTTTCTCGCCCAGGTACTTCCAGTCGAACCAGGGAATCTGGCCGGCATAGCCACCGTAGCTGTCCACGTCCGTATCCTGGCCGAAGAGCGCATCGGAGCGCTGCGCGCTCGACAAACGGCGCACCCGGCGCAGCGTGGGTAAGTACAGCCAGGTGTCGTCCTGACGGTCCGCATTGAGGTAGCGAATGCTGGTTGAACCGACGCCTTTGAGGTCGAACGGCTCGAGAATCGGGTGCAGCGAACTCTTGCCCCGCACCTGGTCTGGGTTCGGCCGGGTAGGCTTCGGGTCGACGATCAGGCGGCCGTTGTAAAGCAACAGACGCAGGTGGTCGAGCAGGAAGTGGCGTTCGACCTGCATCGGCCCGTCGCCGACCGGGCCGGTATCGGCGTCGAAATTGCGCAGGTCCTCGTCGTCGGTCACGTAGGGCTTGTACTCGTAGTTCCACATGATCTTGAGCGCGAGCTGCGGATCATTGGCATCGAGCTTAGGGAAGGGCAGCCCGGCAACGTGGCCTTCCAGGGAACGGCCATCGGCCGCCAGCTTCACCTGGCTGGAGTACTTCTCGGTGGCCTCGCGGAACTCGCGGTTCCATTCGATCTTCTTGTAGGGCACGATCTTCATCTGCATGCCGTGGCGCACGCACCACTCAAGGCCCGGCGAGATCAACTCCTTCACCTTGTCGACGTTATCTTTAGTGACCACGTCGCCGGGGGCGACGTCGGCTCGGCTGCTGCCGGCGAGCAGAAAGGCCACGGTAAACGCGTGCAGCGCCAGCTGCCTCAAACGAATATACATGGAAACCTCCAACGTCGCGGGCGCACCCCGCTGCACGCCCCGCAGAAGTGCCGCACCATACTTTTGCGCTGGCGCCAAGTCAACGCCGCCGCGGCCGCCGCTGGGGCCAACCGCGCTCTGCTCTAGCCCAACCGACAGGCTCGAGGCGCCAACGGCTACTGTTCGACCCGTAGCTCCACCCGCCGGTTCTGCGCCCGGCCCGCTTCACTCTCGTTGTCGGCAACCGGGCGGGACTTGCCCTGGCCAACGACGCTGAGACGTTCGGGCGGAATGCCACCGTTCACCAGGTAGCGGTAGACGGCCTCAGCACGGCGCACCGAGAGCGCCTCGTTATACTCGTCGCTGCCGACGCCATCGGTGTGGCCCTCGACCACCACCCGCACGTCCCGGTTGGCCCGCAAAGTGTCGCTGGCCTCGTCCAGAACCGGTCGCGATTCGTCGCGAATCTCGCTCTTGTTGAAATCGAAGGTGACCCCACGCAGCACGATCCGGCGCCTGACTACCGGTGGTCCGGGTGGCGGCGCCTCGACTGCGGGTGGTGGCGGTGGCGGCGGCGGCGGCACTTCCTGCTGCGCCGGGTCGAGGAATACGTGCCCAGCTAGCCCGCACAAAATCGCCCCGGCCGCGGCACCAACCAGCGCTCCCTTCCAGTGTTCGGGGTCATCCTCAGCACGCAGGGTGGTGCCTTGGTTGTCGGTGTACGTCGAGTGACCCGGACGAAGCTCTTGGATGTAGGCCCCGGTGCCGCCACCGACGAGGGCGCAAATCGCTGCCGGGATGTAGGTCCCCTTGCCAATAGGCTTGTTCCAGGACGGCCGCTGCAAGCTGCTACAGCCGGCTTGCAATGCCGCGAGCAGAATCAATACCCAGAAATGCCGTCGCATCAAATCCTCCGCCCCTTGCGGGAGCACCGGTTGTAGTCTTCGAGCCACATAGGCGTCAAGCAAATTGTGCCCGCGGTTGCCCGCCCAGCGAAGATCGCTCCTCGGCCCGGTAGGGCAGGGTGACCCGGAAGGTCGATCCGACACCGACTTCACTGTCTACGTCCACCCGGCCGCCGAGCAAGGCCGTCAAGCGCCGGACGATGTACAGCCCGAGCCCGACGCCGCCGTGGGCGCGGCTGTCACTGGCATCAACCTGCCGGAACATGTCGAAGATCAGCGGCATGGCATCGGCCGGAATACCGCGGCCGGTGTCCGAAACGCAGATCTCGATGCCGCCGGCAATCTCATGGGCCGAGACGCTCACCTGCCCGTGCTCGGTGAACTTGACGGCGTTGTCCACCAGGTTGCGGATGATGAGCTTGAGTTTGCCGCGATCGGTGTGCAGCCGCGGCTGGCAGTCGACCTCAGCCCAGCAAACGCGCGGGCCGCCGGTCCGTAGCCGCGGCGTGATCTCAGCTTCCAGCTCGGCGAACAGTTCGCCCAGCGCGAACTCGTCGCGCGCCACGCTGACCTCGCCCCGCTCCAGGCGGCTGAGGTCGAGGGTGGCGTTGATCAGCTCGAGCAACTGGCGTGACTGCTGCGAGACGCGATCGAGCATATCGAGCTGGCCGGCGCTAACCGGGCCGAACTGCGCGTCGCGCAAGAGGTCAACGTAGCCCATGATCACATTGAGGGGCGAGCGCAACTCGTGCGACATGGTGGCGACGAAGTCCGACTTCAGCCGGTTGGCGGCTTGGAGCGCGTCGAACAGCCGCGCGTTTTCGAGCGCGGTCGCGGCGTGATACGCAATCGCTTCGGCCAGTCGCAGCTGCTCGGTCGAGAACGCTTGGTCGCGCCGGCGCCCGAAGGCGAGCACGGCGAGCAGTGACTGCTCGCGCCACAACGGGACGCTGAGCACGTACGCCAGCCCAGCGCGCTCCATCAGCGAGGTGGCCAGCGGGCTCGGCGGTGTGGCGGCGCTGAATTGCAGTGTCTGTTGCGCGAAGCTCGCCAGCGCCAGCGGGTCGAAATCCAAGCCGTCCAACCCGGCGCGGTATTCGTCGGAGACGCCATGAATATGGGCCACCCGGAAGTTGCCCGAATCCGGCCGGGCGGTGAAGATGGCCGCGACCTCGCACTCCAGCATGCGCGCGGCCGCCTCGGCCAACACCGGGCGCAAGTTCGGATCACCCAAGCGGGCGTGCAGCTCTTGGGCGAACCCCAAGACCGCCGCGGTGGCGCGGGCCTCGGCGCGCTCGCTGTCTCGCAGCCGAGCATTCTCGATGGCCAGCGCCGCCTGGTTGGCGAAGATCTGTCCCCACTCGGTCGATTGCTCGCTGAACCGCTCCGGGTTGTCGCGATCGATCAACACCAACGCCCCCAGCGGCTCACCGTCTGTGAGGAGCGGGATCGACAAACAGGCCTGGGCGCCCAAGCGTGCCATCGGGTGGTCTCGCCACTGCGACTCGCCCAGACGATTGACGTATACCGGGCGCCGCTCGCGTAGAGCCTGGGTCGTAATGGCGAAGGGCCCGGAGAAGAGAAAACGCCGCCCGAGCACGGGGTGGGCCATCGGCCCGCTGGCCCCACGCCCGACCAAGTAATCGCCCTCGCGAAACCACAGGTAGACGGCGCTTACCGCGAACAACTCGCGGCCGACCCGGGTGATGAGCGCGAACTGCTCGTCGAGTTCGTGCGGACCGTAGAGCGTCGGCGCCACTGCCGTTAGCGCCCGCTGGAAGGCGACCATCTGCTGCGTCTGCGCCTGCAACCGCTCCCGTTCGGTGACGTCGCGGCCGATGCTCTGGAACACCGGGGATTGCCCCGGCCGGCGAATCACTCGAGACTCCACCTCGATGGCGCGCCGGCGGCCGTCGGCCGTGACGATTGTAATGATATGGGGCTGCTGGCCCGGCTGGCCGGCGAGCAACTCCTCGCGCAAGCGCATCACCGCCGGCATGCTTTCGGGCGCAACCACTTGCCCCAAGTGCATCTGCCGCTGCAAGTCGCCGGCGCCATACCCGGTCAGCGCCAGCGCCGCCGGGTTGGCGTCGGTGAAATGACCCTGCGCGTCGGTCTCGATGATGATGTCGATCGAACTCTCGAACAACTCACGATAGCTGGTCTCGGACGCCCGCACCGCCGCCGCCAGCCGCTCGGCCTCGCGCTGCTGTCGCACCTCGCCGGTGACGTCGATGATCACGCCGAGAACCGCGGGCCGCCCTTGGTAGCGCATCCGGGTCATGCTGAGGCGCCCGTACACCAGCTCACCGTCGCGGCGGCAGGCGCGCACCAGCGAGCTGAACGACGTTCGAGTGCCGGCGAGCAAGTCCGCCAGCGCCGGCCGGAGTTGGCTCTCGTCCTCGGGGTGGTAGAGCCCCGCGGTCGAATGGCCGATCAGTTCAGCGCGGCTGTAGCGTAGCATGCGAGCGTAAGCGTCGTTGAGGAAGCGCATGGCCGCGTCTTGGTAAACGAAGACCCCGGCGATCGTGCCCTCGGTCAACGAGCGGTACTTCTCTTCCGACTCCGCCAGTGCCTCCTCACGTTGGTAGAACGCCCGGCGGTGCCCGTCCAAGACCGCGGCCCCAACGATGGACAACAGCGCCGCCACCACCGGTGCGACTGACTCGTCAGCACTAATGCTCGAGTTGGTGCTGGCCAGGGCCACCGGGTAGGCGACAACCGCGTACGCGGCGGCGGCGGCTTGCCAGCCGGGTGACCAGGGCAACACGATGGCCATGCCGGTCAGTGTCATCGCCAGGGCCAGCCCCAGCCCCGCGGCGTCAGTGGAGGGCTGGCTCAATTCCGCCGTGGCCACCGTGGTGTAGGCCACCGCCACCACCAGAAGCACGGGCTCGGCC
Organism: Deltaproteobacteria bacterium; assembly: GCA_016210005.1. NCBI lineage: Bacteria > Pseudomonadati > Myxococcota > Myxococcia > Deltaproteobacteria bacterium. The sequence continues at coordinate 20,920 of JACQVA010000071.1, forward strand.
CAGCGCGCCAGCGCGCGCCACCGCAGCAGCCACGCGCCCACCAGCGGTAAGATGACCTCGAGGAGAAAGAACGGCCCCACCTGGGCGAGACGCTCGGGCTTCACCGCCACCGCCAGCGCGTTGTAGAACGCCACCAACGCGGCCGCCGCCAGCAACGCCCCGGGGGCGCGCTCGACCAAGTGCTGGTGGCGCTGTTCGTCGAAGGAAGCGAGGCCCGCGGTCGTGGAACCTGACATGCAACGCCCAAGGCCCTATTCCTATACGGTGCTTCGCCCGCGGCAGCAACGAAAAAGCGCTGGAGTGAGAGGGCGACTATGCCGAAGCCGTTCGATCCGCTAAACCCGTAGCCACGTTAGCCGGAGGAGAACCACCATGCGTCTGAACGCGATCGTAGCCGGGGTCGGCATGACCCGCTTCATGAAGTATCCGGACAAGGGCCTGAAGGAGCTGGGAACGGCTGCGGCGCAAGCGGCGGTTGCCGATGCCGGGCTGAGCTTCTCCGACCTCGAGGCGGTATACGCCGGCAACTGCGCCGCCGGCCTGGTCACCGGCCAGGAGTCGGTGCGTGGCCAAGTGATCTTGAACACCATCGGTGTCGGCAAGATCCCCATCATCAACGTCGAGAACGCCTGCGCCAGTGCCTCGACCGCCTTGTTCCAGGCCAGCGCGATGGTCTCGGCGGGGCTTTACGACATTGTGCTGGCGCTCGGTGTCGAGAAGCTCACGCATCCGGATAAGCTGAAGAGCTTTGCCGCCTTTGCCGGGGCGATGGATGTCGACGAGCTGAATGAGATGATCGAGTCGCTGATGAAGGGCGCCGCGGAGGGCGGCGGGGGCGCGGGGCAGAATCGCTCGATGTTCATGGACGTGTACGCCATGGCCGCGCGCGCCCACATGGAGCGCTACGGCACCACCAAGCGGCAGTTCGCGGCGGTGGCGGCGAAGAATTCTTTTCACGGCAGCCTCAACCCCAACGCCCAGTTCCGTGAGGCGCTGACGATCGAGGAGGTGCTGAACGATCGGCTGATCGTCGAGCCGCTGACCCGCTCGATGTGTTCGCCGATCGGCGACGGCGCGGCGGCCGCGGTGGTGGTGAGCGAGCGCAAAGCCAAACAGCTCGGTATTAGCAAGCCGGTGCGGGTTAAGACGATGGTGATGCACTCGGGCTGGAATCACGCCGAGAACGAGCCCGACACGGTCGAACTCTGCGCCCGCGAAGCCTACGAAGAGGCGGGTGTCGCTCCCGGCGAGCTGAGCGTGATCGAAGTGCACGACGCCTCGGCGCCGGCCGAGATCATCGCTTACGAGCAGCTCGGGCTGTGTCCCAAAGGCGATGGTGGCAAGCTGGTGGAGTCGGGCGCCACCAAGCTGGGCGGGCGCCAGCCGGTCAATACCTCCGGCGGCTTGCTGCGCAAAGGCCATCCCGTTGGTGCAACCGGCCTCGCGCAGATCGTCGAGCTGACGCTGCAACTGCAAGGGCGCGCCGGCCAGCGCCAGGTCGACGGCGCCCGCATCGGCTTGGCCCAAAACGGCGGCGGCAAGAAGGGCAACGACGCCGCCGCCATGCTGGTGACGATTCTGCAAGCCTAGTTTCCCGCCCCAGCGCTTACGGCGGGCGGCGCCAGCCTGGAGACGGCGTGCTCTCACGCCGGGTGCGCGACAAATTTGTGGGTAGCGTGGTTCATTCGTGGGTAACGTGGTTCGGTGTTATGGCCGTCACCTCACAGCTGGCAACGCGGGTGTGGCAGCATAAGAGCAATTACGGCCATGGGCTGAAAGTTCAATTTCAAAGTCGAAAGTGGCTCGCAATATTCTTCGCGCAGCGCGACGACTTTCGGGAGTAGTAGCTCAGGAGGACAAGAAGCCGTACACCTTGCCCTTCGGCATGTCCCGCACGCGGCGGAAGAACTCCGTTTCCGTAATCTGCGTCGGCCAATCGAGGTTGATCGAGAGGAGAAATCCGGCTCTGTCCTCCAGGCGTTTCGCGTTCATCGCTTGAAGCCCGATGAGGTAGTTGAGGTCTCGGATCAGAGCCTTGTGCGGGTTCTTCACGGTGTAGAAGTGTCGCGTCCGCGGCACGAGGTCGGCAAGCGTGATCTCCTCTGCGTCGAGCAGCAGGTTCAGCAGCTGCACGTGACGAGAGGACATGACGCGCTTGCGTGGCGAACGCAGGCGGCCGAATAGATCAGTGACCGTATTGCGATACAGGGCCTTGGCCACGTGAAGGCGAATCTCGGAGAAGAGGCGACGACACTGACTCTCGATCCCTCTGAGCGCAAACTTGAGAAACGGGGTCAAATCATGCCCCGCGGCCCTGGTTTCGTTCAAGGCGTTGAGGTACCCGACCTTGTGCTCGTAGTAGAAGTTGGACATCGCGATGAAGAGCGTGTCGCGCAACCCCACGCGCTGCAACATCAGCGCCTCTAGGGCACGGGCGGTGCGGCCGTTTCCATCCAGGAATGGGTGCATGGCGGCAACATGGTAATGAAGTGCCAGCGCTTGAATGAGAGGATCGTGGTCGCGAAACGTCGAGCGGACCGCGTCAACGAGGTTCCGGAAGGCCGAGACGCATTCGTCCCCACCCTCTGCGCCACGATGGCGCGGTGCTCCGAAGATCACATTGTGGTCCCGACCGCGGAGCTGTCCCGGCGGGCAGTGGTCGTCATCGCAGCCGGTAACGAGCTGGCGGTGCACCTCGCAGATGAGCGCCGCAGCCACCGGTCGGTCCGCTGGCAACCCCGCAATCCAGCGATAGGTTGCCACCGCGGCGGCCGCTTGTTTCTGCGAGCGAGTCTCGAGTTGTTCGGGGGTCTCGCGCATCGCCGCGTCCAGTTCTTTGTCGGTGAACTCGGCGCCTTCGATCCGTGACGTGCCCGCCACCTCGCGTTTGAGCTGCACGCGCTGAAGTTCGTCGGCCCAACTCCGCTGATACGGGATCTGGGTAAGTGCCAGCATCGCGGCTTTCGCATCCGTCAGCTCAGGCAGAACGGCCAGACGATCGTATGCGATCCAATGCTGCGGCGTTTCGTACCGGATGACCATGGACTCCAGTAAAGCACGGCTCGTTTCCAAGTCAAAGCCGCTCCTTTGCATCCGTAATATCCTATAAAGACTAAGGTTTTCGTTAGACCATGGCAACCGATTGCCGGCTCAGAGACTCATTCGTTTCCCGTCGGTTTCCCTGAATTCCGATCCAAACTAGAGCGTGCCGCGGAAGGCGTGGTGCGGCACTGAGGCAAAGCGGGCGTGACGGTAGCAGCGAACTGCCCTCGCCGGCGTGATCCTGCGACAAGAAATCGCGGTAGCGAATGTCCGGATTCTCGACGCCGTGCAGCAGCATGTTCATGCTGCCGGGATAGGGTCATGCAGGCGCCGGCGCAGCTCCCCCTTGAGGGTGACGAGCTTTGCCTGCACACGCTTGCGCATCGTTTGGCGCAGCACCGTGAACCCGCCCTTTCTGGTCTTCCCGCTGCTGTGCGTGAAGCCGACGATCTGTCCGCGGTCCGGTCTGTCCCCGGCCCATAGGGGTTTTCCCTATAAGGGTTTTCCCTAGGTTGACATGCTGCTCAGGGGTGGGGTACCAATGTCCCACTATGCGTGAGCGTGCGTCGAATCGGCTGCTGAGCGCGAACAGGCTTGGCTTGGCCCGCATTTTTCACGCACGCACGCACGCATATCCTAACCGCACTGGAAGGGTGCCGGCCTCTCGGCGCCCGGGCCGCGTGGCGCGGCCGGCAAGGGGCACGACAGTCCGTAGGGCAGGCTGTGCCTGCCGGGCGCGCTGCGCGCGCCGGAACGCGCTCGGAGATCGCGTTCCACCGAGATGCAACACCGCCCGCAAACACGCAATCTGCGCGCTTCGGCAAGACTTTCGAGGATAGTAGAGCAGGACGTGTCCCCCCCCAAAGGGCGCGTGTGACGATGCGATTGGAGGGCGCCGGTCTCTCGGGGCCGGAGGTGGGGCGGCGTGGGTAACGGCAACCACGAAGGCCATCCGGCTGCGGGCAGGATGCAACGTGCCCATCCGGGGTGGTCTTCTTGAAAGAAGAAGGGAGGAGCTATGAGCATCTACACCAGTGCGAGGATCATTGCCGCCGCGGTGTTGCTGGGCAGCGGGGTCGCGGGCGCGGTACCGCCGCCGCCGGAGACCAGCCTCAACACCTGCCAGAGCACGGTGCGCACCGCGGCGAAGACGTATCTGACGAACTACGTCAACGCCGCCGGCACCTGC
>JACQVA010000072.1 GCA_016210005.1 Deltaproteobacteria bacterium
CCCTCAACCCCTGGAGCCACAGTCCAGTGCTCTACCATTGAGCTACACTCACCACGTCTCCTGCCCGCCTCGCGCTCATCACCCCCTCTTCGGGCGCACGCGCCAGAAGGGACTCGAACCCCTGACCCACGGCTTAGAAGGCCGTTGCTCTATCCACCTGAGCTACTGGCGCCCGCAAGTCGCGCACGGACAACTGTCATCCACAAGGTTCTTGCCATGCGCGCGTCCGAATCGGAATCGGGGTGAGAGGATTTGAACCTCCGACCCCCTGCGCCCAAGGCAGGTGCGCTACCAGGCTGCGCCACACCCCGCTCAGTCCGGCGCCCACGCATGGCCCTCGTGTATCCCCAGTTGCCCGACCGACGATGGCGGGACTCACACGCAGCGCCGCTCCTAACAGAGGGGGTGGGCGAAATCAACTTGGCTTCGGATTTGCGCCCGCCTGCGAGCCTAAAAATTCCAACAACTGCGGACGCAACATGGCGCACGCGCGGCCACGATGACTGCGCTGGTGCTTCTCCTCGGTCGGTAGTTGCGCAAAGGTTCGCCCTAACTCGGGTAGCAGAAATACCGGGTCGTAGCCGAACCCAGCAGTCCCTGCCGGATGCGTGGCAATAACCCCCTCGCACACCGCCTCCACCGCCAGCGTCGCACCATCAGGCCGCGCCACTACGATTACACAGCGAAAGCGCGCAGTACGCTGAGCCGACGGCGTTGCCTCTAAACGTTGCAGTAACAGCGTCAGGTTGCGCTGATCGTCGCCCGCTGCTCCGGCAAACCGCGCCGAGCGCACTCCCGGTGCGCCACCCAATGCGTCAACCTCGAGCCCTGAATCGTCCGCCAACGCCGGCAGCCCGGTGTACCGTGCAATCGTAACCGCCTTAACGCGCGCGTTCTCGTGATACGAACCGGACTCTTCGGGCACTTCGGGGGCCCGGGGAAACTCCGCCAGTGACCTGATCGTCAGTCCGAGACCGGCCAGCAAGTGCGCGAACTCGGCCCGCTTGCCCGAGTTCCGGGTTGCGATGACCAATACCATGCTCGTCGCCGGCGAGTCGCGCGCTCAGCTCGCACGCAGCACTTCGGCCTGTATGCAAGTGAGTTGCTCGATTCCAACCCACGCCAGCTGCGCCATTCGATCGAGCTGTGCTTTGCTAAACGGGTGGCTCTCCGCCGTGCCTTGTACTTCTACATACAGTCCGCTTGCCGTCATCACAAAGTTCATGTCAACGTCAGCCCGGCTGTCCTCCTCGTAACACAGATCCAGCAGAACCTCGTCGCCAACGACACCGACACTGACCGCTGCAACCGCTCCCGTCAGCGGCTCACCGCCACACTTCCCTTGTGCCCTGAGACTTCGCACAGCAAGCGCCAAGGCCACATATGCTCCGGTGATGGCTGCGGTGCGGGTACCGCCATCCGCTTGGATCACATCGCAATCGAGCCAAATCGTCCGCGTGCCAAGCTGCGCCAGATTGGTGACTGCGCGCAGGCTGCGCCCAATGAGGCGCTGGATTTCATGGGTGCGCCCGCCGACCTGCCCTCGCACTGCCTCACGCGGAATGCGCGTGCCGCCGCAACCCGGCAGCATCCCGTACTCCGCAGTAACCCAGCCCCGCCCCGTATCTCGCAGGAACTGCGGCACCTGTTCCTCGACCGTAGCAGTGCAAATCACCCTTGTGTCACCGACTTCTATCAACACCGAGCCGTCACGATGGCGAATGAACCCGGGCGTAATGGTAATTGGCCTCAATTCGTCCGCTCGGCGGTTAGCGCTGCGCATGCGTCACTCCTTAACTGCAACCGCGGGCCGGTATTAACAGCGCGGTGGGCGCAGGCGCAACACCGTGCGCCGCGGAAGGCCGGCGTGACCACCGCCAAGTTCCGCCAAGATTTCGCTCCGCTGCTCTTGTATTCTCCCGCCCTTGCTGTTAATTTTTTGGCGCTCACGCACAGAGGTACTGATGGAAGCATTCACGATCAAAGGCTGCCACCCGGTGATGGAGAAGATTCTCAGCATCGCCCACAAGGTGGCTACCACCGACTCCACGGTGCTCATCATGGGCGAGAGCGGTACCGGCAAGGAGTTGGTTGCTCGCTACATCCACGCCAACAGCAAGCGCGCCAGCAACCCTTTCATTGCGGTCAACTGCGGCGCCATTCCGTCGGAGTTGCTCGAGTCGGAGATGTTCGGGCACGAGCGCGGCGCCTTCACCGGTGCCACCGGCACGCGCATGGGTATGTTCCAACTCGCCAACGGCGGCACGATCTTCCTTGATGAAGTCGGCGAAATGACCCCACCGCTGCAGGTCAAGCTGCTGCGCGTGTTGCAAGATCGCGAGATCCGGCCGGTCGGCGCGGACCGCACAATCAAGACCGACGTGCGGGTTATCGCCGCCAGCAATCGCGAACTCGGCGTCGAAGTCGAAAAGGGTCGCTTCCGTGAAGACCTCTTCTACCGCCTGCAGGTCATCCCGCTGGTGATTCCGCCCTTGCGGGAACGCCGCTCGGACATCCCGATCCTGGTGCAGTTCTTCCTCGAAAAGCACAACCAAAAGCGTCAAGGCCCGATCTGCCGCGTCTCCGATGAAGCAATGGTGCACTTGTGGGAGTACGATTGGCCCGGCAACGTCCGCGAGTTGGAAAACCTCATTGAACGACTGGTGATTTTGAGTGACGACGGCATGGTCCACGTGCAGCACCTGCCGTCGAACATCCGCTCCTTCATCTCGGAGAAGAAAATTCCGCGGCCGACCCTGACCGAAGAGGGTATCGACCTGAACCAGGCGGTGGAGGAATTCGAGTATCGCTTGATCGACGAGGCGCTGCGGCGCACGAAGGGCAACAAGCAAGCAGCGGCACGGCTGCTCGGGCTCAAGCGCACCACCCTGGTCGCCAAGTTGCGCCGCAAAGGCACCGGCGGTGACGCCGCTGAAGGCTACTTGATCTAGCACACTGGGAGCACACATGGCAGACGAAGCGGTACACTCGAAAGCGCGGGTCCTTATCGTCGATGACGACCCGCACGCGCTGGAAATCCTCTCGCGCCTGCTGGCGCGCGAGGGCTACGAGTGCCAGACCGTGGACAGCGGGCAGGGCTGCCTCGACATCCTTGTGCGCCAACTGTTCGACGTGATTGTCCTCGACGTAATGATGCCCAACATGGATGGCCTGCAGGTGTGCGAGCGCTTGCGCGCCAACGCCGCCTGGCGGGCAATTCCAGTGATCCTACTGACCGCCAAAGACGACATGGAGACGCGCTCGCGCGGCATGGCTCTGGGGGTGAGCGAGTATCTCACCAAACCGTTGAACAAACAGGAGCTGTTCACGCGCATTCGCGCCCAGCTGCATTCACGTGAGCTGGATCGGCGCCTGACTGAGACGCTCGAAGGCGCCGCGGGCGGCGGCAGCATCAAGGCGTGAGGCCTGCTGGCGCGCCGGCGATGCACCCAGCGCGATCTTCCAGCCGGCGGGAATGGGCCGCGCTCGCCATACTGCTGCTGTGCGGTGCGGCGGTGAGTTACGCCAGTGACCGACACCTACCGGCAGCTGGCGTGGCCTCGCCTGCTCGCCCGGCGCTGGAGGCTCAGCCGCCCCAGATCCAGCCGCCACCCGTCTCCGAACTGGCGTTGCCGGCCTATCGACAAGTTCCGTTGACCATACCGGAGAAGCTGCGAGTGTTGGTGGTGGCACCGCACCCGGATGACGAGACCTTGGGAGCGGGCGGCTTGATCCAACGCGTCCTCGACCGCGGCGGGAGCGTGCAGGTATTATTCGTCACCAATGGTGATGGTTTCCGCAGCGCCGTGCTCGCGAGCGCTCGGCACCGCCGGGTCTCGCAACGCGACTTCCTGGCCTATGGCCGGCTGCGCCGCCGCGAGGCGATCGCGGCGCTGCAGGTACTCGGCAGCACCAGCATCGGCAGCACCTTTCTGGGATTCCCCGACGACGGTATCGACAATCTCTGGGCCGCCAACTGGTCCGACGCCCACCCCTACCGCTCGCCCTTCACCGACTCCGACCGGCCGCCCTACAACGACAGCGCTCGGCGCGGTATCGAGTACTCCGGCGTCGATCTCGAGCGCGTGCTCGGCGAAGCCCTGCGCACCAGCGCTCCGGACTGGGTAGTTATTCCCGACCCGCGCGATCGCCACCCCGATCACTGCACCACCGGCGGCTTCGTACTCGCCGCCCTCAACGAGTTGCGCCATAGTGCCGGCGCCCCGTTCAGCCGCATCGCCGTGCTTACCTACCTGGTGCATTACCCGGAATACCCCGGCAGTCCACTGTGGCAGCAAGTGATCAATGGCGCCGGCATCGGCGGCTCATCGGCCGGGCACGAGAGTCTGTCGCACACCAGCTGGATGCACTTCGACCTCAGTCCGGCCGAAATCGCGCGCAAGCGCGAAGCACTCGGCCGTTACCGCTCCCAGATGGCTGTCATGGACAGCGTCCTGGCCCTTTTCGTCCGCCCCCAAGAAGTGTTCGGCCATCTCAGCGGCGCGCAGCTCTCCACTCTACCGAGGGAGTACGCCACGCGCTGGCGGCCGCATCGCTCCCGGTAGGTTTCCGCGGGGCCTCGCGAGACAGCGGCGGCATGATGCAAGCACAGCGCTGCGGCAGTACGGCAGAGCGCGATCCCCTGCACAACATCCGCGTCGTGCTGCATCAGCCCCGCGGCGCCATGAATGTCGGCGCCGTGGCGCGGGCCATCGCTAACATGGGTTTGGGCGAACTGCTGGTGGTTCGGACCCAGCCCCTGCGCCAGCAATGGCTGCGCACCATGGCCGTGCACGCCGAGCGCGTCGTCGATAGCATGCGCCAGACGCGCACTCTGGCAGAGGCGGTGGGCGATTGCGCCGTCGTCGTCGGCACCACCTGCCGCGCCGGCGGGTATCGCCAAGGGACGCTGCCGCCGCGGGCGCTGGCGCCCGAAATCGTCGCCCGCGCCCGCCAACAGCCGGTCGCCCTCGTCTTCGGGCCGGAGGATCGCGGTTTGAGCAACAGCGAGCTTCGCCTCTGCCACCAGCTGATCGCCATTCCCACCGCCGCGGAGTATACTTCGCTCAATCTGGCCCAGGCCGTCATGATCTGCGCCTATGAACTGCGATTGGCCGCGCACGACCACACGCTGTCAGCGCTGGGCGCCCTGGCCCCGGCGGCACGCGTCGAGCAGGTCTATGAGCGCCTGCGCGCCGCTTTCCTCTCCATCGGCTTTCTCCACCGCGACAACCCCGAGCACATCATGTTTGCGTTGCGCCGGCTGCTCGGCCGCACCGGGTTAACCGAGCGTGAAGTCCGTATCCTGTTGGGATTGGCGCGTCAGATCGAGTGGTTCGGTAACGACGGCTGGAAGAGCCTGCGCGCCAAAGCGCGCGCGCAAGCGGAGGTCTGATGGCAGAGATCATTTCGTTCGTCGAGCTATCGGCCGCCCGCCGGCGTCACCGCCATCAAGCCCGCTCTCAGCAGTGCGTCGAGCTCATCGAGCTCAACTTGCGCTACGAGTTGGAGTGTTTCGCCCAGGCCGAGCTGCGCGATCGCCCGGTGCACGCCCACCGCGTCCGCTTGCTCGGTGAGCTCTTGGAGTATGCGGTGCGCGTCCTTTGACGCGCCAGGGCAGCGTTGGGTGACTCATGCTAGCAAAACGCTGGGCTCCGCCGGCTGCCGCGCCGCTTGCGCACGGGCTGGCACCCGCGGCTCGGCGCAAGATCTGCCGCAGCCACTCGATGCTAACATGCGAGACAACGCCCGCGGTGATGAGGTATTGGCGCAACGTGTACAGCGACCACTCTTTCGCCGCCACCCCCACCTCTGCCGGCGACTGCCGAGCGCAGGCCACGATCCGCGCACATACGGCGGGCGAAAACAACGCCGGATGGCCTCGACCCGGCCGGCCTTCAAGCCCACTTACGCCGCCTTGCAGGAAGCGCCGCAGCCAACGCCGGACGGAGGTCATCGAAGCACCCAGCTCGGCGGTAATGACCTTTAGCGGCCGGCCCTCTGCTGCCGCCAGCACAATCGCGGCACGCACCCCGACCTGCGGGCGCGCGGCAAAGCGTTGCAACTGCAACCGCACCTCTGGGCTTAAGGGAATGCGATCCGGGAATGGTACCCACCAACCCGGGGGCCGACCACCGGTGTCGACCAGCAGCTGGCGCAGCCGCTCAATCGAAATCCACTCGACCACGCGCCTGCGTACCAGGTGCGCCCGCAGCTTCGCCAAGGACCATACGGCAAAGGCTTCTCCCTGCTCTTGCGGTGGCCGGCTCGCGATCCGCCGAATCTTGCCGACAACACGGGCGCCGAACTTCGGCCGCTGTGCTCGGCCGCCATTGCGGTGGGCCAGCCCTGCCAAACCCTGCCGGCGATACCGCGCCAGCCAGCGCTGCACCGTGTCGCGATGCACCCCCAAGAGAACCGCGATGCCATTGATCGTCGCCCCCCGCGCCCGCGCCAAGACGATGCGACCACGCTGGCGCTCGAGCGGCGCTGCTTGCGCGATCCACTCCCGCAGCGCCTGTCCATCCCACTCGCGATTGGTTTTGGCCATCGTCGCTCTCCCGCCCCCAGCAACTGCGATGCCGTGCAACCCCAACCTCAGGCCCTGCAACTCCGCAGCGGCGGCTCCCGCGCCACGGCTCCGCCGGCGCAATCAAGCGACCATGCCGGGCGCAAACGGCCAGCAATGACCGCCTGGCAGCGCCAAGTGCTCTGGCAGATCTACCTCCTCGTCATCTGCCTGCTCAGCCTAACGACCATGGGCATCGCCGGCAGTGCCGCCCTGATCGGCTCACTACGTTTTCACTATCCCAAGCTCATGCTGAGCACTGCGCAATGGGAGCAAGCTGAATCTTTCGAGCACTATCGCGTTCAGCACCGATCGGCGCAGTCAACCGGCGAGGACCGCGGCCGACTACGAACCGAGTGGGAAGACTACCGCCGCCGTGTCATCGGTTCAGAACGACAAAGCGGCGTTCGCCTGTTACTTCAAGGTGCAGCCGTAATGGTGGCAGCGTTTGCGGTCTTTCTGCCTCACTGGTGGCTAACCCGCCGGTTGATTCGCCCTGCCACTTGATCGTCACCCGGTCACAACCGCTGAGCTGACCGCCCCCTCCGGTTGCAATGCGGCCAGCCTGCTGATTGACTAGCGGATGCAATGAACCGACCCACCCGCCGCTTTCGGGCCGCCGTTCTGCTGGTAGGTTGCGCGGCAAATCTGCTCAGCACTGCGGCGCTGGCGACCTCGTACGAGGCCGAGCGTGATCTCGGCAGGAAATTCGCCTTGCAGGCGCAAGCGCAGTTGCCGCTGCTCACCGACGTAGACGTGGTCAGCTACATCAACCGCATGGGCCAACGTATAGTTGCCAAACTCGACGGCAATCCCTTCGACTATCGCTTCTTCGTCGTGCGCGACCCCAAGATCAATGCCTTCGCGGTGCCCGGCGGTTACATCTACTTTCATTCCGGGCTGCTCGTGCGTGCCGTTACCGACGACGAAGTCGCCGGCGTTATGAGCCATGAGATCGCCCACGTTCATGCCCACCACTTGGCCCGGCAACAGGAAGCCACCAAGTTCATGAACTACGCCGCCCTGCTCGGCCTGGTGCTCTCGATGGTGCAACCTGCCATCGGCGCCGGCGCAATGGCGGCCAGCGCAGCGGCGCAACTGAAGTACCGGCGTGAATTTGAACAGGAAGCCGACTACCTCGGGGCGGGCTACATGCAAACGGGCGGCTACGACTCGCAGGGGATGCTGGATTTTTTCAAGACCATGGCCGACGAGCAACGCATCACCCCCACCTTCGCCCCACCCTATCTGCTGTCACACCCGCTAACCGACGAACGCCTCAATCACCTCGAAGCGGTCTTGCGCACCCAACAGTGGTCGACTCGGCCCCGCCGCCCAGCCTCTGCGGCGTTGGCGCGGGTGCAAGCCGTGGTGCGCGCCAGGACCGAGACTGCCACCGCCGCCACCACCTTCTACCGCCGCTACGTTGACGACCACCCCAGCGATGCCCAAGGCCGTTACTTGCTGGGGCTCACCTTGCTCGAAACCGGGGCTTTCGACCCCGCCCGCCAAACTCTCGAACAAGCGGCCGGCATGGGTTACGCCGCTGCCGATCGTGAACTCGGCCGCACCTGGCTCCGTTTGCGCCAGCCGGACAAAGCCCGCGACCTACTGCGGCGTGCCGTGGACAGCGACGCCGGCGATCCCCTAGCCCACGCCGAGCTCGCCAAGGCGCTCGAAACACTCGGTGATACCACCGGCGCGCTGCGCGAGTACGACCGCGCGGTCGAACTGGCCCCCACGCTCGAAGACGCGCAGTACAGTCTCGCCATGCTCGCCGGCCGCGCCGGCCGCGAGGCCGACGGCTACTTCCACCTCGCCGAGGCCCTGCGGCTGCGCGGCGAGTACGACAAGGCGCTCATCCAGTACGAGAAAGCCCAGCCCCTGCTCAGCCCGAGCAGCGAGCGTGCCGCTTACGTGCGCAGCCAGATCGGCGAACTCAAGGAGTTCCTCCGCGACAGCGGCCGCCGGCGCTGACGGGCAGCCCGATCCCCGATTAGCGCCCCCACACTCGACTCACGGACGTCAGCGCCCGGGGCGGGCCTTCCAGAAGTAATTGTGCACGCCTTGGGCAGTAAACAGGCGGCGGAACGTCATCTCGAGGTGGTTGCCGATGGCGACCTGTTTCGGATCCACGTCGGTCAGCTCGCAGGCGAAGCGCCCTCCGCCCTCGTAGTCGACGAACGCCGCTACCACCGGCGGCTGAAGCGTGTAGGCCAGGTGATCGAGCGTGTAGGTGGCGATCCGGCACGAGGTGTCGGCGAAGCGCTCGTCGTGCATCTGGTCAACGGCGCCGCACTTCACGCATACGCGCTGCGGCGGGAGGTGGCCGGTTCGGCACTTGGTGCAGCGCGAGCCGACGAAGGCCAGCTTCCAGCGCTCATGCCGCCGCATCGGCGGCGCCGCCGGGCGCTCGGGATCGGGCCGGCGCGGCGGTTCGAAGGGCAGGATGCCGCGCCATTTCAGGTAGGTGTTGTAAGCCAAGTCGTTACGCTTCGAGGCGATCCAGCGGTCGACCTTGCGCACCGACAAGTCGGCAATCGCGCCGGTCACTTCGAGAACAACGGCATCGGCGCCGTCGGCCTCGCAGACCACCAGGATGCGATCGCCGGGCTTGGCCGCGTCGAGTGCCCGCGCCAGCAGCAGCCCGGCGTGCGCGCAGCCCGCACGGCCAACGCTGGCAGCGAGCGTGTCGGCGAGCTGCTCGGGCTTGAGGCCGAGCGCCTTGGGCAGAGCCGCCATCGAGCGTGGGTTGGTGCCATCGAGGATGACGGTCGACAACGTCGCCGGGTCAACGCCACCGGCTTGAAGCGCCCGTCTGGCGGTGTCGATGATCGCCGGCCCCATGGTGTCGGCCGTGAAGCGCTCCTCCCACTGCCGGGCGAAACGATCTTCCGGAAGCCGCCAGGCATCGAGGATCTCGATCGTGGCTGACGCGCAGCCGAGCACGCGGGCAACCGCCTCGCTGTCCGGCCCAGTGACGAAGGCCGCGGCCGCGTCACCGCCCTGGCTCTCGCGCGCGCCGCCGGGCGCGCCGGTGACCAAGTCGCTGGCGCAGACCAGCGCCCGTTTGCCGGCCGCCGCCAAATCGAGCCCGAGTAGCAGCGCCGCCAGCCCCATCCGCGACGAGCCGCCGAGGGCCACCGAGCTAGCGGCCTCGGGCAGATCGAGCGCGGCCTGGATCGTGGCGGTGTCGAGCTTCTCGGCGTAGGCCGGGCTGAGCGTGGCAAACAGGAGCGCGTCGACCGCGGCCAGCCCACGCACGGCATCGCGCGCCGCCTCGACCGCCAGCGAGACCGCGTCCTCGTCGAAACTCGCCACCGCGCGCTCGCCCTTGCCTGCGCCCAGCGCTGCCCGCGTCAGACGAAAATAGGGAACGTAACTGCCGTACCGAACTATACCTGCCAAGTGAGCCTCCTCTAATGAATTGCATTCCCTGCGCAAGCGCTCCGTACCACGCGGCCGCGCCATCCGCGAGTACAGGTTCCGGCCGAACTGCGCCGGGCTACAGGCGCCCCGGCACCGCCGAGCGCCCGGCGAAGCGCTGCGCCGGCCGCACCGCAGCATAGGCCGCCAACAACGCCGTCATCTCGTGCGGTGCGCAGGCGTGCAGAATCACGCCGGCGGCACCGGCCTCGAACTGGTCAATGATACGGCGCGCGCAATGCGCCGGGCTGCCGACGGCGATGGCGAGTTCATCGCTGGCCGCCGCCGCCGCCCCACTCAACACGGCCGACTCCTTGACGTCGTGCCGCTCCGAGATCCACGCCGATCCCAGACCGACCGCCTCCGCCGCGCGCACGTCTTGCAACAGCGGCCGCGGATCACTCGCGCGCCCGGGCAGGGTATGGAACCCAAGCTCCGGAAAACGCACCGGCATGTCACTGGCCTCCCTTGCCGCGGCGGGCCGCGAGCGGGGTAGTCTGCTGCCACACCCTGGCGAAGTCAACGAACACGTTAGCGATACAGCTTGGGGCGCCGCCGTACTCCATCGAGCAGCGACAGGTCATTCGGTTCCATTTGATAACCATGCGGATGAGGCGGGCGGGCTTCCAGACCCAGGGCCTCGACCACGCGCGCATGCTGGTAGTAGCCGGCATACACCTGAAAGGCGAGCGGGAAAACGAAGCCTTGTTCGTTGAGTAGCGCGATCTTCTCCGCCTTGGCGACCGCAGAGAAGTGCCGCCCGTGCCGGCGCTGGGCAACCTCATCTAGCTCCGCCAGCCCCTGCTCGATCACGGACCGCAGCTCGGGTGCCTGCCGCAACGCTTGCTCGATGTAGCTGACCAGGCCCAGCTCCCCTGCGCCAGGGAGCTGGCCGTCATCGCTCGGCGGGATGATCTCGTCGAGCACGCTGGCTAGCGTGCGCTGCTGGTCTGCGGAGAACCCTTGATCGCTCGCAGTGTCGCCCATCTGATTCTTCCTTCTGGCACTGGCAGAAATCCCCAGGTCGAATAGCGCAATTCGCGATCGGTTGCACCTCACCTCGAAGCTGGCGCAGGCGACGGCCTTCCTCGGGGACATGAGTCGCCCACTACATCGGCCGGGCGTTCTCACGAGCGCGGCTTACACCGCAGCGAGAGTGTATCCGAATCATTGCGGCGGCGGCCGGTGCGCGGGCCGGGGCCGTCACCGCGCTGAGGTCGAGGATTTCGTACCGGGCTGGAAGCCCGCGATCGTTTGACGCAGAGGTACAGTGACCGCTGCGAAGGCGGTGCAACTGTCAGGTGTCACCAGAGCCGGCTCGAACGCGATGAAGCGGCCTGTGCACCGCCCAGTGCTGCCGCCCGGTCGGCGCAGCACGCCGGCAACTCACCGCCGTCGTCGCATGTCTTACCCGCAGTTACAATGAGGTTGCCGCAGGCCGTCGGCGTGCAATTGGCTTCGCCCGGCGCGCCAGTCTCTCTTGTCGTCGTGTTCCTTCTCACCAAGTGGTCTCAGTTCGCGCAGCGCCATCTGGCACGGAGCGGCGAGCATGGGATGCGCTCGCCCCCTCCTCGCTCCCCGCGGCCTTGCGTTGCCGGCTCTTTTCCACAAGCCGCACTTGGGATAGGGAGGGATAGGGACACGCCATGGTTGATACCGGGATACTCACCGGCGGCTGCCTCTGCGGCACCGTGCGTTTCGCACTCCATCCGCCCACGCTCTTCTGCTGCCATTGTCATTGCGATTGGTGCCGCCGCGCCCACGGGGCGGCGTTCGTCACCTGGGTTGGAGTGCCGGAGGGGGCTTTCACCATCACACAGGGAACCGAGAACCTGGCGTGGTACGCCTCCTCCGAACAGAGTTCCCGCGGGTTCTGCTCACGATGCGGCACGACGATGCTCTTCCGCTCAAAGCTTGCGGCCGGTGAGATGCATGTGACGCTGGCCAACCTCGACGCCCCCGTTGATGTGCAACCCCTGGCCCACACTTTCTGCGATGCTCGCGTGCCGTGGGTCACGCTGGGAGACGACTTGCCGCGCTTGGGCCGCGATCACGAACTCCTGGCGAAGTACCAGCTCCTGCCCCGGAGTCCTGCCGTCGAGCGCGGGCGAACATGAGCATCGCGGTGCGATTCGCTCGCTCCGACGCACACTCGCCGCCGATGAGCGACACACCAGGCTCGCGAGGGCCCCAGCGTCCCCCAGCGTCGTTCCTGCTTGCCCGACCCGCGGGCGTGTGCTAGCCGAAGCAGCGTTGTTGTCGGCCCACCCGTAGCGGTCGCATAGCTCAGCTGGTTAGAGCGCCTGCCTCACATGCAGGAGGTCCGTGGTTCGAGTCCACGTGCGACCACTTTGTTCTTCAAGCGTTGCGGCGCGGGCCGGCCGCCCGAGAGCACCGATTGACGGCCATTCTGACAGCCGCCGGGAGCGAAATCGACGCTTGCCCACAGCGGGACGCGCTTCGTTAGCGCGCGAAAATCGAGTCCATCTTGTCGGCTGCGTCTCTCGCAGTAGGACGGGCAGGACGTGGCTGTAGGTGTTCATCGTAACGCTGATCTGGCTGTGTCCGAGGGTTTCCATAATCACACGGGGATGGGTTGTTGCCCCGCGAGTCTCGCGGGCTGGAGCACTGCTCCAGCCCGCGCTGACACGGTCGCCGTCAGTTCGAGGCCCGGCCGGCGATTCCTTTGGTCGCCTTCGAGGTCTTCTTGGCTGACTCCTTCGGGCGGAGATCGCGCGTGGCTTTGCCGGCCTGCCACATCTCAGAGTTGCCGATGGCCTGGAGTTCTTTGGTCAACTGCTGCTGATAGTCCGGCCGGCCACACGCGCTGAGCACGCGCCGGGTCTCAACCCCGGAGGCCACGCGCTTGTAGAGCTGGTTGAAAAGCGGCAGCACCGCGCGCTTGAATTTCGGCTTCCAATCCAGCGCCCCACGCTGAGCCGTGGCCGAACAGTTGGCGTACATCCAGTCCATGCCGTTCTCGCCGACCAGCCGAATCAGACTCTCAGTCAGCTCCTCGACCGTCTCGTTGAACGCCTCGCTCGGGCTGTGGCCGTGTTTACGCAAGACGTCGTATTGCGCTTCCATGATCCCGGCCAGCGCCCCCATCAGCACCCCGCGCTCGCCGGTCAGATCGCTGAAGACCTCGTGCTGAAAGGTGGTCGGGAAGAGATATCCCGAGCCGATGGCGATGCCCAAGGCGATACAGCGCTCACGTGCCCGCCCGGTGGCGTCCTGCTCGACGGCAAAACTGGCATTGATACCGGCGCCGGAAAGGAAGTTGCGCCGCACCGAGGTGCCCGACCCCTTGGGAGCGACCATAATCACATCAACGTCCTTCGGCGGGATGACCTTGGTCTGATCGCGGTACACGATCGAGAACCCGTGCGAGAAATACAGCGCGTCGCCGGGCTTGAGGTGCTGCTTGATGGTCGGCCAGATCGCTTTTTGCGCCGCATCGGAGACCAGCATCTCGATGACCGTGCCGCGCTCGGCCGCCTCTTCCATGTCGAAGAGGTCCCTGCCCGGCTTCCAGCCGTCCTTCACCGCCCGGTCCCAATCGCGCTTAAACTGCGGGGCCTGCCCGATGATCACGCGGAAGCCGTTGTCCTTCATGTTCAGGGCCTGCGCCGGTCCTTGCACCCCGTATCCGATGACGGCAACGGTCTCGTCCTTGAGCACCCGGCGCGCTTTCGCCATCGGGAACTCGCTCCGCATGACGACCTCTTCCTTCGTCCCGCCAAAATCGATAACAGCCATCGTCTCTTGTCTCCTTCCTATAGTCCTTGAGAGCTCCCACCATTTACGGCGTCCGGGTCGTGGCTGTTTCTCACGCGCCCCGTCCGGAAACCGGAGATGGAAGTGCCGCTCACTCCTGTCACAAACGCGGCTGTGAGGCAAAGCGGGTACACCGCCAAAGTTCACGGCAGCAGGCCGAGCAGGCGCCAGTAGGGAATCGCCGCGGCGATGGCCAGCAGGTAGATCAGCCCGTAGCTCCACGCCAGCAACCGCACCTGGCCGTGAGTGAACGCCTTCTCCTTGGTGCTGAAGTAGAGCGCCAGGTAGTAGGTGCTCTGGTACGGCAGGAACCAAACCGTCACCGCGGTACAGAGCACCAGGACGAGCGGCAGCGGGTCGATGCCGGCGCCGGCGGCAATCGGCACCACCGTGATGGTGAGCAGCGACACCAGCGGGAAGCTCGGCAAAACGAAGCGTGCGGCAAAGATCACCAGCGCCATCATCAGCAAGAAGCGGCCGGGCGATGCGGCCAGTGGCGCGAGCATCGGCGTAAGCAGATCGATGATCCAACGGTCGACGCCGACATGGCGCACCACGCCGGTCAGCCCCAGCACCGCGCCGAGGTAGAAAAGAAAGTCCCAGTAGATACCGGCGCGGAAGGTGGCGCGATCGAGCAGGTCGGCCGCCAGCAACACCGCCAAGCCGCTCATCGCCACCCACGCTGCATCCACTCCGTGGTACGGCCCGCTGATCCAGCCGAGCATGGCTGCGAGCAACACCGCGCCGTTGACCAACTCGGCGCGTGAGGGCCGGCCGAGGGCTTCGATCTGCGTTTCGATCAGGCCGGGAGAGACCGTGGGCGGAAATTCCGCCGGGAAGAACAGCATCGTGGCAACAAAGCCGCTCACAAACGTCACCAGCGCCAGCGGCAGTGCCGCCAGCGCCCACCCCCCCCAGCTGATCTGCGCCCGCGCCGCCTCCGGGAGCAGCCCCCATGCCAGCAAATTCTCCGCTGCACCGGTCAAGAAGAACGGACTCATTTGTCCGAACCCCAACACCGCCGCCATTGCCAGACCGGCCGAGCCCCGGCTCAAGCGCCCGTAGCCGAGCGATTCCGACTGCGCCAGGATGATCGGCCCGGCGAGCGCCACCCCCGAGGTCACATCCGGAATGCACGAGCTGATCGCGGTACCACTGAGCGCCAGCCCGAGTGCTTGGCCGCGGTAGGTGAGCGGGAAGCGCCGCAAGACGTGGAGCGCGAGCCGGAAGAGCAACCCTGAACTTTGCAACGAGGCCGCGATCCCGAGCACGCCGATGATGATGAAGAACGGACTCGCGGTGAACCCCGAGAGCGCCACCTCGCTGGGCACCACCGCCAGCAGGATCCAGGCGATGATCATAACCAGGCCGACAACATAATCGGGCAAGACGTCGAAGGCCCAAAACACCGCCGCCCACGCCAGCAGCGCCAGCATGTGCATACCCGGCACCGGCAGCCCAGCCAGCGGCGGCGCCAGCCACAACCCCAGCCCCACACTCAAGCCGGCGGCAGCCCCAACCCAGCGCCAAGCGGCACTGGCCGCGATCGCACTGAGCCAGCGCGCGCGTGCCGGCTTGGCCGCGGGCGCCCGCAGCGCCGCGTTCATACGCTCCAATAACGCCGGCAGGAATTCCGCGATGATCGGCTCAGGCAGGCGGCTCACCCAGCCCTGCAAGAGATCGAAGCGGCCGCTGTCGAAGAGCGTGTCAAGGTGGCGCGCCAGCAGCACCGCCGCGGCGCGAAACTCCGCCGCCGCCAGCCACTGATCGACGGCAAGTTCCCAGCGGCCGGCGCGCTCGTACCAGGCTGCGGCTTGCCGCTGCAACGCGCGCACGCCATCGGCCCCGACCTCCGCCTCCAAACGGTCGAGCAGGAACTCGCGTACGGCCTCGAGGAAACTCAACCCGTTGTGGTGGCGCGCCGCCCACACGCCGGCGGCCTCGATCGCCGCCAACTCCTCGGCCACATCGTTGCCCCCCTCCAGCTGGCGCACCAGCGCCGGGTCAAGCGTGCTGAGTACGGCCGTGCGCACCAGCAAACCGCGGCGCGCCGGCGGCTCGGCCGCAAACAGCGCCGCCATCTGCTGGCTGAACGCCGCTTGCAACTTCGACAGCTCGCGGTTGTTGCGGTACAGCCGGTCGCCGATAACCTGGGTGAAGTAACGGATCAGCCAGGGATTCTCTTCGACCAGGTTGTCGAACTTCTCTTTCGGCAGCCGCCACAGCGCCACCGTCGTGCGCGCCACCACCGTGGCCGAACGCGGCCGGTCGGAGAACAAGGCGCGCTCGCCGAACCAATCGTTCGCCCCGTTGATCGCCACCAACTCGCGCTGTCCCCCGCCGCGATTGACCAGTACCTCAACCTCACCGCTCTTGATAATGTAGAAGTCGCGCGCTTCGTCGCCTTCGTAGCACAGCACCGTGCCGGCCTCGTGGTACTCCTCCCGCAAGTCGGCGATGACCCTCGCGAAGCTGCCCGGCGGCAACTCGGCGAACAGCGGGATTCGGCGCAACACCGCCGCCAGTGATTCCATAGCTCCGCGCCTATAGCACGGAACCGGCGAGAGGAATGAGCGCTCCCCTGCCCTTTAGCCCGAATGGAGCGGCCGGAAGTTTCTCCGGACGCCTGAGCGATTGCGGCAGTCAAACCGTGACGCGGACGGACGCCTCCGAACTCTCTGCCCAACCGACCACGTCCGCAAAGCTGTCCCGCTTAGCGCGGTTGTCGTTGTTGGTATCGAATGACGAGCAGTGATCCGGCGGCAGCGAGTTGCCGGCCCGGAACTCCTACCCCAGGCACCCGCTCAGCGCGGCGTTCACCGCTTTCACCAGCTCATCGACGGTGACGTACCCGTCGTCGCCGCAGTCACCGAGTGCCCGCCGAGATTTGCCAGAGCTGCCATGAACCTTTTGTGGCCTGATCCCCGGCACCCGACGCCCGACACCGAACCCCCGACAGTCTTCACCCCCCGCACCCATTCAACGCGTTGTTCACCGCGCGCACCAACTCGTCAACGGTGACTCGATCGTCGTCGTTGGTGTCGAACGACGAGCAGTCGTCCAGCGACGCGCTGCCGAGGGCGATGTTGACGCCGGTGACGAATTCGTGGACGCTCAGCTGATGAGGGGCAAGAAGAGCGCACGATGGACCCGGAGTCAGGGTAGGCGAACGGGCAATAATGAAGCTGAGGGGCGCTGCGGTTACCGCAGCTTGAAAAAGTCTTCGCGAGAGATGCCGGTGCCGTCGAGAATGGCACTGAGCGTTTTCGGTTTGAGGCTGGTGCCCTTGTGGCACGGGACACTCACCATGCCCGGCTTGGCCGGGTGCCGGTAGTAGTGGTGTGAGCCGCGCGTGTGGTCGAGGCGCCAGCCTTGGCGTTCGAGCACACGGATGATCTGCTGCGCAGTTGCCGTGAGCCGCGACATCGTCAGCGGGGCATATTCACGGCGACAGGAACGACCAAGGGGCTATCCTCCATGGGAATGGCCTCTCCGTGTTTGCGAAGCGATTCGAGGTAACCAATGATGGCCTCCTTGACCAGCTCCTTGGCTTCCTCGAACGTGTCGCCCTCGGTCACCAGACCGGGCAGTGCGGGCACAGTGACGGTGTACCCTCCTTTGCCATCGGGGTCGAAGACGGCAGTGTACAGATACCGGTCGGCATGAATCCTCGTGCTGTGCTTTTTTGAAGTCCCGTGGGCCATTTATATTCACTGTAAGCGGTCAGTGCCACAATCGTCAAGCGATTCAAGCCGGGGTGGCAGACAGAACTCTCCTCTGATCAGCCGGCACTCTTCCACCTGACGCCTTCCGTTTGACGCCTGACGTCCCCCTCCATTCCCCAGCCTCGGCTTCCCGATCCTTAGTACTCCATCTCGCAATTACGGTGACGTATTTTGATCATGCAATCACGCAGCTTTGGCAAGGGGACACTCCTTCGCGTGGAGTTTTTCCAGCAGACTGGCGAGGTCCTGCCGGGTGAAGGTCCACCGAAACGGCGTCGCG
>JACQVA010000073.1 GCA_016210005.1 Deltaproteobacteria bacterium
CCCTAACATCTCACGTCACCGTGTCCAGCGAACACTTCTCGGGCAGGATCAGCCTATTGTGGGGAGTTGCGCTCGGGTTCTTTGCTGTGGTGAATGGCCCAAGGACAGCAAGGACAGCAAGGACAGCAAGGACAGCAAGGAGAGCAAGGACCGGAGGCAAGGATAGCCAAGGGCCTCAATGTACGCTGGTGAGATCATTGCCGAAGGGCTGCTCGGGGCCACTGGGTTGGCGTGGGCGGAGGGAACTCTCTGGATCACGGCGGGCGGCCCGGGCCGGTTGTTGCGCTGGACCGAAGCGCACGGGCTGGCAGAGGTGGCTGGCCTCGGCGGCGCACCCGGCGGCGTTGCGCTCGGCGGCGACGGCGCGATCTACATCGCCCAGAGCGGCGGCGAGCGCACGCCCGCCGCCATTGTGCGCGTAAGCGCCGGCGGAACCGTGTCGGTGCTGGCAACTTCGGTGGCGGGCATGACGCTCGAGGCCCCCGCCGATCTCGCCTTCGGGCCCGATGGCCGGCTGTACTTCACCGATACGCGTGGGCCGGCGAAACCGGCGGTCAACACACTGGCGGGCCGCATCTTCGCCTACGAGCTCGATAGCGGCGAGGGCACGTTGATTCGCCGTCTCGGGCCGGTCTGTCCCGCCGGCATCGGCTTTTCGGGCGAAGGCGAGCTCTACTGGAGCGAAGTCTTCACCCGGCGCTTGATGCGAGTCGGCCCGGAGGGGCCCGAGGTCGCAGCTGAGCTGCCCGAGTACCACACTCCGGCGGGCTTCTGTTTCGGCAGCGACGGCCGGCTTTACACCGCCGCGCGCTACGCTCACTGCGTCGCCGTGATCGAGGACGGCTACGTGGTCCGACGCTTCGAGTGCAGCCGCGGCTTGGTCACCAATTGTTGCATCGGCGGCACTAGCCTGTACGTGGCGGAAGCCGAGTTCGGCCGGCTGTGGCGCTTCGATGCCGGCGTCACCGGCCTGCCGTTGCTGCGCGGGCACGGGCTCAGTGCGCGGGCTGTGTGACGATGCTGAGCCAGAACTCGTCGCGGGCGTTGACCAGCTTGATCAGCTGCTCGATATCGAAAGGCTTGGTCAGATAACCGACCGCGTGCGGCTGGAAGGCGGCCAGACGCTCGGCTTCCAGCTGCGAGGTGGTCAGCACGATCACCGGGATGTCGGCTAGTGCCGGGTCGCGCTTGATCTCGGCCAGCACCTCGCCACCGCTCTTGGTCGGCAGGTACCAGTCGAGCAGGATCAGCGTCGGGCGCGGCGCGGTGCTGAACTTCCCCTCTCGCCGCAAGAACGCCAGCGCCGCGTCGCCGTCGCTCAGCACGTAGAGCGGGTTGCGCAGCTTACACTCGCGCAAGCTTTCGTGCAGCAGGCGCACGTCGCCGGCACTGTCATCGACCAGCAGGATGTTGATCGGCTGGCCCGGTTGCGGCGGTGCGTGCCACAACTGCGCCCGCACGATCGCGAACCTCATGGCGCGCAGCAGCTTGGGGCCGCGCCGCTGCCACTTCACCACAAAGTCTTGTGCCCCCTCGCGCAGGGCGCTGACGGCGAGCTCGTCCTCATCGTGTGCCGTCAGCACCACCACCGGGATATTCGGCACCCGAGCGCGAAATGCCACCAATGTCGGCAGCCCCTGGCTGTCGGGCAAGTCGAGGTCGAGCAGCACGATGTCGAACTGGCCGGCGGCCAGCTCGCGGAACGCATGGCTGAGCCACTCCACGTGCGTCAGGGCGAAGCGGGTGTTCACCGCCTGTTCGAGGAACAGCCGCACCACCTCGACGTGCGGCATGTAGTCCTCCACCAGCAGCACGCGAGTGACGGGGTCGGGGCTCGGCGTGGTCGTCATGTCAGTCTCCTACTAGTTGGACGGTACCCCTCGCCCCGACCCTCTCCCCGCAAGACGATGCGGGGAGAGGGAGGCAGGGTCAGCAGCCGGGGGATGGCGCGGGTAGTTCGGTTATAGGGTAGGGAGTGCTTGGCGGAGCGAGAGGTCGGATTGTACCCCTCACCCCAGCCCTCTCCCCGCAAGGTGATGCGGGGAGAGGGAGGCGGATGGCGGAGTGGTGGCTGGGGGTAGTTGTCTCCTTCTCCGCCGACGTCTCCTCGCGAGCAGACGTGGGGACAGAGAGGCGCGCTTGGCACGCGCCCTCCGGCTCCCTCTCCCCGCATTATTTTGCGGGGAGAGGGTTGGGGTGAGGGGTTCATATTGATGCTTGCAGGCAAGTCGACGGGAGCCGTGGTCAGCGCGCGAGTGGCGGGGATGGCGCTCGGCGTAATCGTCATGGCCGCGCTCCGAACTCCAACTCCCGACCGCTGACCTCCACCGCATTCCCTCCGCTCAGGCCGCTTGGCGCTGGCTGCGTACGGGCAGCCGGACGCGAAAGGTCGAGCCTTGGCCCGGGACGCTTTCGGCGCTGATGGTGCCGCCGAGGGCATCGAGCATGCGCCGGGCGATGTACAGGCCCAGGCCGACGCCGCCGTAGCGCCGGGTCATGGCATGCTCGCCCTGGCGAAAGGGCTCGAAGATGATCGGGAAGACCTCGGGGGCAATGCCGATGCCGGTATCAGCCACTGCGATCTCGACGCCGCCTTCGCGGCCCGCAATGCTGACGGTGACGCCGCCCGCCGCGGTGAACTTGACCGCGTTGTCGATCAGGTTACGCAGCACCACCTTGAGCCGCTGCAGGTCGGTGACCAGCGGCGGCGTGTCCGCCGCCGCCTGCCACGAGAAACGCAGCAGCGGCTTGGCGGCGCGGAGCGCGGCAGTCTCCCCTTCCACCTGGCGCAGTAACTCGCCCGCCTGGGTTTCGCCGAAGCGGAGCGGCAGCCGGCCGCTTTCCAGCCGGCCGAGATCGAGGGTGGCATTGACCAGCCGCAACAGATCTTCGGCGCTGGCCTGCATCTGGCGCAGCACCTCGATCTGCTCGCCGCTGACCGGGCCGAAGCCCTCCGACTCCAGCAATTGGTTGTACCCCATGATCACATGCAGTGGAGTGCGCAGCTCGTGCGAGATGGTGGCAACGAAGTCCGACTTCAGCTGGTTGACCTGCTGCAGCTCCTCGGCCACGTAAGCGTTGGCGAGTGCGAGCGAGCCGAGTTGCGCGATGCCGGCGGCCAAACGCTGCTGCCGGGGCGTAAACGGCTGTGCCAGCAGCCGCCCGGCGGTGTGCAGGCCGATGATCTGTTCGCCCCGGCGCAGTGCGCCGCAGAGCAGCGCCCCGGCGCCACCCAACGGCGGCGGGGCCGCGCCGGTGCCAGCCGCCACCACCGCCTCGGTCTGTAGCCGTGCCAGCAAGCCCACCAACACCGCCGGTGCGATCCGGGTGACTTGCAGGGCCTGGAACTGCTCGGGGCTATCGCCGGCCCCGGCGGTGGCGACGTAGCCGCCGTGCTCGGGGCGCAGCTGGAAGGTGTGGCTGACATCGCACTGCAACAACTCGACGGTCAGCTGGCACAAGCGGTTGAGCAGCACCGGGGTGTCGAGGGAAGAGATCATCTCGCGCCCGACGCGGGCCAGGGCGGCGGTGACCTGAGCTTCCTCCTGTAATTGGGCGTGCAGCTGAGCGTTCTGTACCGCCGAGCCGGCGATGGTGGTGAGCAGGCCCAACGCCTTGCGTTCACCCGTGGTGAGGCCGCGCCGCGGTCTGCTGAAGTGCAGATGAATGGCGCCGGTCAGAGCGTTGCCGGCACGCATCGGCAGCAGCGCGCTGTCGGCCGGCGCGCCCTCTTCAAACGCAAGCAGCGGCTCGCCCAGCGCCCAGCGGCAGGGCCGGCCGCGGCTGCGTGCGACCCGCAACTCGCCGCCGCTCTCACCGGGAAGCAGAACACAGACGCCGTCGGCGCGAGCCTGCGCCAGCGCGGCCTCGGCTACCTGCTCGAGCACCGTGTCGAGGTCGAGGGTCTCGGCGATCGCGTGGCTGAGCTCGTAGATTGCCACCGCCTGTTGCAACTGCACATTCTCTTCGCGCAGCCGGCGCACGGCGACGGCGCGCGACAGCACCGGCAGGATCAGGCTGAGCTTGAAGGGCTTGAGCACGTAGTCGAAGGCGCCGCTCTTCATCGCCTCGAGGGCGCTCTGGATCGTGCCCTGCCCGGTCATGATGATGCCGGCCAGGTCGGGGGCGAGCGTGAGCGCCTCGCGCAAGAGCGCGATCCCGTCCATGCCCGGCATCATCAGGTCGCTGAGCACGGCGTCGAAAGGCCGCTCCCGCAGCGCCGCCAGCGCCGCCGCCCCCGAGTCACAGCCGGTGGTGTCGTAGCCCTGCGCACTGAGGGCGTCGGTCAGCGCCGCGAGCAACTCATGTTCGTCATCGACGACGAGAATGCGGCCCAGTGGTGGAACGTTGGGTGGCATGTGATCACCTAGATCTGCACGTGAACGCCGCCCGCGGCGGGGGCGAGCGGCAGCGTGGCCCGCACGGTCGTGCCTTGGCCGACCACGCTGTGGATATCGATGCGCCCGCCGTGCTCCTCGATGATGCGTTTGCAGATCGGCAGCCCTAAGCCGGTGCCCTTGCCTTCGGGTTTGGTGGTGAAGAACGGCTGCATCACCCGGGGCAGGTCGCCGGCGGCGATACCGCTGCCGGTGTCGGCGATTTCGATCACCAGGAGCGGCGGCTCGGCGCGCACCTCGAGGCGCAGCTTACCCCCCTGCGGCATGGCGTCGGCGGCGTTGGTTAAGAGGTTGAGCAGCACCTGGCGCAGTTGCTGGCGGTCGGCGTGAATCAGCGGAATGTCGGCGGGGCAGGCGCGCTCGACCGCGATGTTGCGTTTACGCAGGTGGTAGTGGATCAGATCCAAAGTCGCCGCCACTTCTTCGCAGAGGTTTAGGCTGGAGATCTGCTTGCCGGCGCGCCGGCTGAATTGCAGCAGGTTGGCCACCAGGCTGGCCATCCGTTCGACCTCTTGCGCGATGACGTTGAGCACGGCTTGTCGGGGATCGTCCGGCGCGCACTGCGCCAGCAGCGACTCGGTACGCAGCGTCACCGTTGCCAGCGGGTTATTGAGCTCGTGAGCGATACTGGCGGCCAGCTCGCCCATGGTGGCCAGCTTGGCGGTGAGCCAGAGCTGCTGCGACATGGCCGCCGCCTCATCGGTTTTGGCCTGTAGTGCCGCGGTGCGCTCGGCCACCTGTTGCTCCAGGGTCTCGTTGAGCAGGCGCAGCTGTGCCTCCGAGCGCGCCAGCGCCTGCGACTTGCGAGAGAGCTCGACCAACACCGCCACCTTCGCGCGCAGCACCTCGGGGATGAACGGCTTGGTCAGGTAATCGACCGCGCCGAGGGCGTAGCCCTTGAGCATGTGCGCCGAGTCGAGACTGACGGCGGTGAGGAAGATGATCGGGGTAGCGCGCGAGCGCTCGCGCTGGCGGATCAGCGCGGCGGTCTCGAAGCCGTCCATCTCGGGCATCATCACATCGAGCAGAATCACCGCGAAGTCGCGTGCCAGTACCTGGCGCAACGCCTCGCGCCCCGATTGCGCCTTCACCAGCTCGTAGCCTCGCTGGTGATCGAGCAGGGCCTCCAGCGCCAGCAAATTCTCCGGCCGGTCGTCGACCAGCAACAGGCTGACCGGTTCTTCGAAAGCGCCGGTGTCTTGTGCGGGCGGAATTTCGTCAGCGACGATCATGGTTGGCCTACGGGCCTACGGCAGCCACGGAGGGCTGCCGCCACCGGCTGTGCTCTGGGGCTGATAGGACTGTAGGGCAGGCTGTGCCTGCCGGATCGCGAGCGCCGTATCGAAACCCCTCACCCCAGCCCTCTCCCCGCAAGGTGATGCGGGGAGAGGGAGGCGGATCGAGGGAGAGGGAGGCGCGCTTGGCACGCTCTCTCCGGCTCCCTCTCCCCGCATCATTTCGCGGGGAGAGGGTCGGGGTGAGGGGGTTCATGATGCAGACGCCGTCGGGAAGTTGTAGGGCAGGCTGTGCCTGCCAGAGCCGAGCCCCTCACCCCTGCCCTCTCCCCGCAAGACGATGCGGGGAGAGGGAGCCGGATGCTGGAGTAATGCGTCGCGGTGGCCGTACGTTGCGCCTCCGGGAGCGCGAGCGCCGGCACCGAACCCCTCACCCTGACTCTCGCACCGCAACACGATACCGGGAGAAAGAGACGCGCTTAGCACGCTCCCTCCGCCTCCCTCTCCCCGCACTTCGCGGGGAGAGGGCTGGGGTGAGGGGCACATTTCAAGACTGGACCCGGCCGGGGATTCCAGGCAAAGGTCTTCCCCGAAAGTGCCAATCGCATGAAGAGCGACCCGCGAACGCGAAGTACGCGCGCGCGCTCCCGCGCACTGCGTCGCGAAGGCAGTGATGCTGAGGCTGCACTTTGGCGCCGGCTGCGCGCTCGCCGACTGGCCGGGGCTAAATTTCGCCGGCAGCATCCCATTGGTCCCTACTTCGCCGACTTCTGCTGCGTCGAGGCGCGGCTGGTTGTCGAGATCGATGGCGGACAACACGCCGCAGCGGCCGGGCGCGATGGCGCTCGAACCGCGTGCCTGGCGGCGCACGGCTTTCGCGTCATTCGATTCTGGAATCACGACGTCTTGGAGAAGACAGAGGCAGTGCTGCAAGCGATTGGGCTCGAGCTTGGGCGAGCGCTCGGGGCTGCGCGTCTTTGAACCCCTCACCCTGACCCTCTCCCCGCGCAACGATGCGGGGAGAGGGAACCTGATCGCGGGCAGGGGTTCTTGGAAGGAGCAACCGCTCACCGCAGCCCTCTCCCCGAGGACGGAGCGAGGGAGCGGAAAGAAGACGGGGCGAGGGAGCGGGGTGCATGCGAGGGTAGGGAGCAGAGTGGGAACGGGCAGAGGGAGCGGAGCGGTCCGAACCCCCTCTCCCCGCATCTTCTTGCGGGGAGAGGGTTGGGGTGAGGGGCTCCTTCTGACTGGTCCCGGTGCGCTCATTGCGCCAACCTCGCCAGGAACGGGCCGATCTCGATGAGCGGCAGGATCTCATCGACCTTGGTGGCGGCGATTGCGGCCGCGGGCATGATGGTGCCTTCGGCGGTGGCTGGGTCCTGCACGATGACCAGGCCGCCGTGGCGCTTGATGGTGGCCAGACCTTCAGCGCCATCGGAACTGTTGCCGGTGAGCACCACGCCGACAACGCGCTCACCGCAGCTGTCGGCCGCCGACTCGAACAGCACGTCGATCGACGGCAGAGCAAAGTTCACCGGCTCCTCGATCGAGAGCGCACAGTGACCACCCTCAATCAGCAAGTGATAGCCGGCCGGCGCCAGGTAGACGTGCCCGCGCTCGATCTCCTGCTTGTCCTCGGCCTCGACCACCGTCAGGCGGCAGTCTTGTTGCAACGCGGAGCCAAGACCGGCCTCGCTGTCCGCACTGCGGTGCAGCACCACGGCGATCGGCAACGGAAACCCCGCCGGCAGCGCCGGCAGCACCGCTTGCAGCGCGCGCGTGCCACCCAACGAGGCGCCGATGACCACGATAGCGGAGGGCGCGACCATCACTTCACCTTTCGAAAGATCTTCTCGCGGTCATCGAGGCTCTCGAAGCAGTCGGCGTAGGGCGTGAACTGCAACGTCTCCTTGCTGCCCAGCGCCAGGATGCCTTGCAGCGCCAGGCTTTCGTAGAGTAGCTTGTGCACGCGCTTTTGCAGCGACTGGTTGAAGTAGATCAGCACGTTGCGGCAGAGGATGACCTGGAACTCGTTGAAGGAGCGGTCGGTCACCAGGTTGTGCTCGGCCCAGACGATGTTCTGCTTGAGCGAGTCCTGGAAGATGGCGTGGTCGTAGCGCGCGCTGTAGTACTCCGAGAACGAGCGCTTGCCGCCGGCTTTCTGGTAGTTTTCGGTATAGCCCTGCATGGCCTTGAGTCGGAAGATGCCCGCCTTGCCCTTGTCCAGGCCGAGGGTGTTCATGTCGGTGGCGTAAAGGCGGCTGCGCTCGGAGAGGCCTTCTTCCTGCAGCAGGATGGCCATCGAGTAGACTTCCTCGCCCGCGGCGCAGCCGGCGTGCCAGATGCGCAGGCTCGGCTGGCTGCGCAAAAGCGGCACGACTCGTTGGCGAAAGGCGCAATAAAAGGTCGGGTCACGAAACATGGCCGTGACATCGATGGAGACCGTATGCAGAAAGCGCTGCATCGCCGCCGGGTCGTGCAGCACGCGGTCTTGCAACGCCGAGACGGTGTGGAGCTGCTCGTCGCGCATGCACTTGCGGATGCGGCGCTGCAGCGAGGCCGGCGCGTAGTCGCGGAAATCGTAGCCGTAGCGGCGAAAGATGCCCTCGAGGAAGAGCGAAAGCTCGATGTCTTCGACGCTGGTCTTGGCGATCTCAGCCATGCGCGTCAACTGGCGCGCTGGGCCCCGGTGGAACGTGATCTGCGCGCGCGTTCGGGGCGGGAGAGCGAGTCCGGCGTTTCGTGTTTTCATCCTGTCGTGCTTTCGTGATCATATTGCCACTCCTGTGTTCTGAAGGCTGAGTGCTGATCACCGACCACCGACACCGGCTCCAGGCTGAGAGTAAAGTAGAAGGTGGTTCCTGTGCCGGCGGCGCTCTCGGCCCAGACCCGGCCGCCGTGGCGCTGGATGACGCGTTGCACGGTGGCCAGGCCGACGCCGGTGCCTTCGAACTCGCTGGCCGCGTGCAAACGTTTGAAGGCCGTGAACAACTCGCCGGCATGCGCCATGTCGAAGCCGGCGCCGTTGTCGCGCACGAAGAAGACCACCTCGCGCTCCGAGCTGGAGGCGGTGAGCGGAAGTCGCCCGAACTCGATTCGTGCGGCCGGCTGTTTGCCGGTGTACTTCCAGGAGTTGCCCAGGAGATTCTCTAGCGCGATGCGCAGCAGCTGCTCGTCGCCTTGCGCGCTGAGCGCCGGCTCGATGTGGAACTCGGCCACACGCGCGGGCTGAGTCTGGCTCAAGTCGCGGGCGATGGCCGCGGCCAGCGCGCTGAGGTCGACGGTACGGCGCTGCAGCTCGGCCCGGCCCACGCGCCCGAGCTGGAGCAGGTCTTCGATCAGCTGGCGCATGCGCTCGGCAGCAAGGCGGGTGCGCTGCAAGTAGTGCTGCGCTTGTTCGTCCAACTGCGCACCGTACTCTTCGAGCAAGATGCGGCTGAAGCCGTCGATCGCCCGCAGCGGCGCACGCAGGTCGTGGGAGACGGTGTAAGAGAAGGCTTCCAACTCGCAGTTGGCGTCGGCTAGCTCGCGGTTGAGGCGCTCGCTTTCCCGCACGCGCTCGGCCAGGTCGCGATTGAGCGAATCGAGGCGGGCCCTTTGCGCGTTGATCTGTGCGCTCTTGCGAAACAGCTCGACGAACGCCGCCACTTTGGCACGCAAGACCGGCGCCGCCACCGGCGCCATGAGATAATCCACCGCCCCGACGGCGTAGCCTTTGTACTCGTGGCACGCGTCCGCATCAGTGGCGGTGGCGAAGATGATCGGGGTGTAGCGCGAGCGCTCGCGCCGGCGGATCAGAGCCGCGGTCTCAAAGCCGTTGAGGCCGGGCATGTGCACGTCCATCACGATCACGGCAAAGTCCTGCTGCAAGGCGCGGCGCAGCGCCTCCTCGCCGGAGCCGGCGGTGACCAGCTCGTAGCCCTGGCCCTCCAGCACCGCCAACATCGCCTGCAAGGTCGCCGGCCGGTCGTCGACCAGCAGGACGCGCGCGGGCAGGTCCGTGGTGCCGGCGTCAACTGCGGTATTGATGGCGGTCATGCTTGCTGGCCGAGTTCACTGGCCCCTCACGTGACCTCTCCCTGCGGGAGAGGAAACCCGGACCGACAACCAACAACCGAGAACTGACAACCGACAACTGACCACTGTTCTTCTCACCGGTACAGCCAGACGCGCAGCAGCGACAGCAGTTGATCGGTGTCGACGGGCTTGGCGATGTAGTCGGAGGCGCCGGCTTCGATGCATTTCTCGCGATCGCCTTTCATCGCTTTGGCGGTCAGGGCAATGATCGGCAGGTTCTTGAACTTGGGGTTCTTGCGGATCAAGCGCATGGTTTCGTAGCCGTCGAGTTCGGGCATCATGATGTCCATCAGCACCACGTCGATGCTCGGATTGGCTTCGAGCGTGGCGATGGCCTGCTTGCCGTTTTCGGCCGTCAGCACCTCCATCTTGTGACGTTCGAGCACGGTGGTGAGGGCGAAGATGTTGCGCACGTCGTCGTCGACCACCAGCACTTTGCGTTTCTCCAGCGGCGCATCGGTCTGGTAGAGCTTTTCGAGCACCCGCCGCTTCTGTTCCGGCAGATCGGAGGCGACGCGATGCAAGAAGAGCGCGGTTTCCGCCAGCAGGCGCTCGGGCGAGCGCACGCCCTTGACCACGATGCTTTGGGAGAGCGTATGCAGCCGGCCCTCTTCTCTCGGGCTCAGCTCCTTGCCGGTGTAAACGATGATCGGCAGCTCGCGCCAGGCGGGCGTGGCCTGGATCTCTTCGAGCAACTCGAAGCCGCACTTGACGTCCGGCAAGCCGAGGTCGATCACCGCGCAGTCGAAGTGCTGGGCTTTGAGTCGGCCGCGCGCCTCGTCCGCACTGCCGACGGCGGTGATGTGGACGTCGCCGTTGCCGATCAGCTCCACCATGCTCTCGCGCTGGCTGGTGTTGTCTTCGACGACCAGCAGGTTTTTGGTGCCGGATTCTAGGAAACTGCGGATGCGGCTGAAGGCGTCTTCGATTGCGGCTCGACTGACGGGCTTTTCGAGATAGGCGATCGCGCCGCGTTGCAGGCCGCGCTCGCGCTCGTCCTGCACGCTGATGATGTGGACGGGGATGTGACGGGTGCTCGGGTCGAGCTTCAAGCGATCGAGCACGGTCCAGCCGTCGATGTCGGGCAAGATGATGTCGAGGGTGATAGCGGCGGGTTGGAACTGCCGCGCCAGCGTCAGGCTCTCTTCGCCCTTGCTGGTGACAACGCCCTTGAAGCCATGCTCGCGGGCGGTGTCGAGGAGCACGCTGGCGAAGGTCGGGTCGTCCTCGACGATGAGGACGACCCGATCGCTGGCTTGGATGTGGGCGCGGTCATCGGCCGGCTCGGCCGCAGCCAGCGTTCGCGGCGGCGGAGCGGCGGATTCCGGCGGCACCCAGCGCTCGGCGCGCGGCGGCTCGGAGCTGCCGCCGCCGGCGGCCCTGGCCGCCAGCGCGGCCAGGCCGGCTTGCACTGCCCCTTCGAGGCGCGGGCGGCGGGCGCCCGGCGCCGGCGGGGTGTAGTTCGACGGCAAGTAGAAGGTGAAGGTGCTGCCTTGTCCGGGAGTGCTGGTCAAGCGGATCTCGCCGCCCAGCAGGTCGGCGATCGAGCGGCTGATCGCCAAGCCTAGGCCGGTGCCGCCGTACTTGCGGCTGGTGCTGCCGTCGGCCTGCTGGAACGTCTCGAAGATGATGCGCTGCTTTTCGGGTGCGATACCGATGCCGGTGTCGGTGATGGCGAACGCAATCACCTGTGAGGCGCGGTTGAGCACCGGATGATCGTCGCTCCAGCCGGTGGTGGCCGGCGCCATGCGCAGATTCACCTGGCCGCGCTCGGTGAACTTGAAGGCGTTGGAGAGCAGGTTCTTGATCACCTGCTGCAAGCGCTTGGCGTCGGTGAGGATGGCGCGCGGCAGGGCCTGGTCGAGGTCGATGGTGAACCCGAGGCCCTTGGTGTCGGCGACGTGGCGGAAGGTGCGATCGATATCGTCGCGCACGTCGCTGAAGTGGACTTCGGCGATATCGAGGGTAACGGTGCCGGACTCGATCTTGGAGAGATCGAGGATGTCGTTGATGAGGTTGAGCAGGTCGGTGCCGGAGGCATGGATGCTGGTGGCGAACTGGACCTCGCGCGTGGAGAGGTGGCCCTCGGGGTTATCTTCGAGCTGCTTGGCCAGGATCAGCAAGCTGTTGAGCGGGGTGCGCAGCTCGTGCGACATGTTGGCGAGGAACTCGGACTTGTACTTCGAGGTTATCGCCAACTGCTCGGCCTTGTCCTGCAACTCGCGCCGGGCGCGCTCGACCTCACGGTTCTTGCGCTCGACCTCGGCGTTCTGTTCGGTCAGCAAGCGCGCCTTCTCCTCCAACTCCTCGTTGGTCTGCTGCAGCTCTTCCTGCTGGCGTTGGAGTTCCTGCGCCATCGACTGCGACTGCTTGAGCAACTCCTCGGTGCGCATACCGGCCTGGATGGTGTTGAGCACGATGCCGATGCTCTCGGTGAGCTGATCGAGGAAGCTCAAGTGGATGTCGCTGAAGGCGTTGAAGGAGGCCAGCTCGACCACCGAGGTGACCTTGCCCTCGAACAGCACCGGCAGCACCACGATGTTGAGCGGCGTGGATTCGCCCAGGCCGGAAGTGATCTGGACGTAGTCGGGCGGGGCGTTGGTGATCAGGATGCGCTCTTTCTCCAACGCGCACTGGCCGACGAGGCCTTCGCCCAAGCGGAAGGTTTGCGCCAGGCTCTTGCGCTTCTTGTAGGCATAAGTCGCCAGCAGGTTGAGGCGCGGGTCGGGGGCCGGCGCGGCCGCCGCGGCGGCCCCTTCCTGGGCTTCCATCAGATAAAAGACGCCATGCTGGGCGGCGACCAGCGGGGCGAGCTCGGAGAGGATGGTTTTCGACACCGTCATCAGATCGCGCTGGCCCTGCAGCATGCGGGTAAACTTGGCGAGGTTGGTCTTGAGCCAGTCCTGCTCGACGTTCTTCTGGGTGGTGTCGCGCAGGTTGCCGATCATCTGGTTGACGTTGTCTTTCAACTCGGCCACCTCGCCCTGGGCTTCGACCGTGATCGAGCGGCTGAGGTCACCCTTAGTGACGGCGGTGGCGACCTCGGCGATGGCGCGCACCTGGTTGGTGAGGTTGGCGGCGAGTTGGTTGACGTTGTCGGTGAGGTCCTTCCAGGTACCGGCGGCGCCCGGCACGCGCGCCTGGCCGCCGAGTTTGCCCTCGACGCCGACCTCGCGCGCCACCGAGGTGACCTGGTCGGCGAAGGTGGCCAAGGTGTCGGTCATGTTGTTGATGGTGTCGGCGAGGGCGGCGATCTCACCCTTGGCCTGCACCGTGAGTTTCTGCTTGAGGTCACCAGTGGCTACCGCGGTGACCACTTTGGCGATGCCGCGCACCTGATCAGTGAGGTTGGCGGCCATGATGTTGACGTTGTCGGTGAGGTCCTTCCAGGTACCGGCGACGCCCCGCACCACCGCCTGGCCGCCGAGCCGGCCCTCGGTGCCGACCTCGCGGGCGACGCGGGTGACTTCCGAGGCGAACGAGCCGAGCTGATCGACCATGGTGTTGACGGTGTTCTTGAGCTCCAAAATTTCGCCCTTGGCATCGACGGTGATCTTGCGGGTCAAATCGCCGTTGGCCACCGCGGTGGTGACCTCGGCGATGTTGCGCACCTGGCCGGTCAGGTTGGCGGCCATGCCGTTGACGCTCTCGGTCAGGTCGCGCCAAGTGCCGGCGACGCCGCGCACCTGGGCTTGACCGCCGAGCTTGCCCTCGGTGCCGACCTCGCGGGCGACGCGGGTGACCTCGGCGGCGAAGGAGTTGAGCCGGTCGACCATGGCATTGATGGTGTTCTTGAGTTCGAGGATTTCGCCGCGGGCGTCGACGGTGATTTTACGGCTCAAGTCGCCGTTGGCGACCGCGGTGGTGACGTCGGCGATGTTGCGCACCTGGCCGGTCAAGTTGGCGGCCATGCCGTTGACACTGTCGGTGAGGTCGGCCCAGACCCCGCCCACCCCCGGCACCTGCGCCTGGCCGCCGAGTTTGCCGTCGGTGCCGACCTCGCGGGCGACGCGGGTGACCTCGGCGGCGAAGGAGTTGAGCCGGTCAGTCATGGCATTGATGGTGTTCTTGAGTTCGAGGATCTCGCCGCGGGCATCGACGGTGATCTTGCGGCTCAAGTCGCCGTTGGCGACCGCGGTGGTGACGTCGGCGATGTTGCGCACCTGGCCGGTCAAGTTGGCGGCCATGCCGTTGAC
>JACQVA010000074.1 GCA_016210005.1 Deltaproteobacteria bacterium
AGCGCCAAACGCCAAACTGGATTCCCGCTTTCGCGGGAATGACGGCCATAACACCGAACAGGATCAGGGCTCCGCCACGTTACCCACAAATTTGTCGCGCACCCCTCCCCGGCCTCCCCGCGAACAGACGTGGGGAGACGGGGGCACTGGCAGCAGCCGCAGTCTGGACCGCCGCAGGGCCGGCTGCGCCAAACCCCTGGGACAGGCTGTGCCGGCCGAGTTCACTCGGGTAGGCGCACTCCGCAAAGAGCATGCAAAATCTTAGCTCAGTACAACCCGAGCATTCTTCCAGCCAGTGCAACCACCGCCAGAGCCAGCACCGGCCGGATGATGCGCTCGCCGCCGCGCACGGTCAGGCGGGCGCCGATGCCTCCGCCAAGACCGAGCCCGAGGGCCAATAGCAACGCCGGCTGCCACACCACTTGCCCCTGCCAGACGAACACCGGCAACGCGGCGCCCGTGAGGGCGGCGTTGATTACGACCTTGACGCTGTTGGCGCGCACCAGGTCGTTACCGGCGAAGGAAAGCGCCAACAGCAACGCCAGCCCTACGCCGGCCTGAAACAGACCGCCGTAAAGGCCTATGAGCAAGAAGATAGCGAAGGTCACGCGAGGTGACCGGTGTTCCGCCGGCGCGCCCGCGGCCAGGCGGCGGGGCTGCCACAAGATCGGTAGCAGCAACACGATCATGACCAGACCGAACAGCCGCTCGAAGGTCTTGTCCGTGACCTGCGAGATCACCAAGGCGCCGGCGCTGGAACCCAACGCCACCGGAATCAGCAACGGCAACGCCTGCCGGAAGCCCGAGACGCCCTCGGCGCGAAAGCTCCACGCTGCCACCACGTTGTGGATGAATATGCCCACGCGGTTGCTGCCGTTGGCCAGCGTGCCCGGCAGCCCTGCCAGCACCAGCAGCGGCACGGTCAGCAACGAGCCGGCGCCTGCCATCGTATTGACAATGCCGGCAGCAATGCCGCCGGCAATCAGCAGACTCGCGTCACCCACTGTCACGCCGACACCGCCCCGGCACGCAGGGCCACCCGCCGCACTTGCGAAAGCGTAGCCATGGCTGCCGCCTATACCAACACGGCCGTGGCCGGAGCAATCGACCCGCCGACGCGGCCGGGCTTCATACGCCGCGCTCGGCTTAAGGAACACGGTAGCTGGTACTCGTGAACGCCTTGGGTCGTCTGAGACACACGATGGCGAAGCCACGACCCATTCGAATCGCGGCCAACAGCCGCGGTCACCCGCGTCACAACCCGGAGCGTGTCAGGACGCCGAGGGTACGTGGCACTTGGTCTGCGACTTCTCCGGCCAGCAGGCCGAGTTCGCTGCCGCGCGCTGCCACCAGCGCATCGGCGGCCGCACCGTGGACGTAGGTGCCGAGCTGCGCCGCGTCTTCCGGCTCCAGCCCCTGCGCCAGCAAGGCACCGAGGATGCCGGAGAGCACATCGCCCATTCCGCCCACGGCCATGCCGGGATTGCCGCTGGGGTTGATCCAGAGGGCGCCTTCGGGGCTGGCAATGACACTGCGCGCCCCCTTGAGGATCACCACGCACTGATGCTTCTCGGCCAACCGG
Source organism: Deltaproteobacteria bacterium (assembly GCA_016210005.1). Lineage (NCBI taxonomy): Bacteria > Pseudomonadati > Myxococcota > Myxococcia > Deltaproteobacteria bacterium. The sequence goes on from JACQVA010000074.1 coordinate 1,583, forward strand.
CGGGCGGTGCCGGCGCGATCATGCTGGACGGCCGTGGCGTCCGTGAAAATGAGACGGGCCATCTCGCCCGGGTGGGGCGTGACGATCCATTCCGCCTGCGGCTGCGGCCACTGGGGCATGCTAGCCATGCAAGTCAGCGCGTCGGCATCTGCCACCACCGCCACCTCAGCGTGCTCTGCCAGCCAGCGCACGGTGCGCTGCGCCGCCTCGTGCGTCCCCATGCCGGGGCCGATTACGATGGCCGACTTGCCCTCGAGCAGCCGCGCCAGCTGGGGCGCGTCGAAGACGAGCTGATCGTCGTGATCGGGTAGCACCGCCGTCATCACCTCCGGTGAGGCGGCACAGAGGATCGGGTTGATCGATGCCGGCCCGGCCAGAGTTACCAGGCCAGCACCGGCCCGCAGCGCCGCGCGCGCCGCCAGCTGCGCCGCGCCGGTTCTTCCCCGCGAGCCGGCGATGATCAGCAGATGGCCGCTGTCGCCCTTGTGGGCATCGCGGCGGCGGCGCGGTACCAGCCCGGCCACGGCCTCGGCCGCGAGCAGCCGCGCCGGCGGGCTCACGATGTCGACCGCCGCCGGCGTAATCCCGATGTCGACCACCGCGAGTGCGCCGGTGTAATCAACCCCGGGGCAGAGCATTTGGCCGATCTTGGCAAAACCGAAAGTGGCGGTGGCTTCCGCCTGCACCGCCGTGCCCAGCGGCAGTCCGCGGTCGGCGTCGAGCCCCGAGGCGATATCGACGGCGAACACCGGCACGCCGCAGCTGTTGATCAGCTCGATCACGTCCGCGGCCAACCCCTGTACCGGGGCGTTGAGGCCGGTGCCGAAGATGGCATCGACGACCACGGCGGCGCTCTCCAGCCGCGGGCTCAGCCCCGTGAGATCGTCCGCCTGTAGGATCTCGTCGACGGCGCCGCGGCCTTTGACCCACACCTGCAAGTTGCGCGCGGCGTCGCCCTTGACGTCGCTCTTGCGCCCGAGCAGGGCCACGCGGGCGCGCACGCCCCGGCGGCGCAGCAGGCGCGCCATGACGAAGCCGTCGCCGCCGTTGTTGCCCTTGCCGGCGACGATCACCACTTGACGCTTGCGGGCGTGCGGAAACCAATGCAATAGCGCCTGACAGGCACCTTGCCCCGCCCGCTCCATCAGCACGCGGCCGGGCGTCCCCGCTTCGATCGTGAGCCGATCCAGGCGCCGCATTTCGGCGGCGGTGACGAGGATCATCGCCGGGCCGCAAGCATGCGGGCTTTCATTTCTCGCACGGCCTGTTCGAGTCCGACGAAAACGGCACGGGCTACGATGCTGTGGCCGATGTTGAGCTCGTGGAGCGGCGCCAAGGCCGCGATCGGCTCGACGTTGTCGAGTGTCAGGCCGTGACCTGCATTCACAATCAGACCCGCCGCCTGCGCCTGCTGCGCCGCGGTGCGCACGCGCGCCAGCTCCGCCGCCAGGGCCGCGGCGGTGTTGGCCTCGGCGTAAGTGCCGGTGTGGATTTCGATCGCCTCGGCGCCGGTGCGGGCCGCCGCTTCGATCTGCCTTTGCTCCGGGTCGATGAACAGGCTGACGCGAATGCCGGCACTGCGCAGGCGGCTGACCACCTGCCCGATCCAGGTTTGCTGGCCGGCAACATCCAGCCCACCTTCGGTGGTCAACTCCTGGCGCCGCTCGGGGACGAGGCAGACGTCCTGCGGGCGCACCGCGCAGGCGATGCGCACGATCTCCTCGGCGGCCGCCATTTCCAAATTGAGCTTGGTGGCCACTTGTGCCCGTAACTCAGCGACGTCGCGGTCTTGGATGTGGCGGCGATCTTCGCGCAGGTGGACGGTGATGCCGTCCGCGCCGCCGCGTTCGGCGGCCGCCGCCGCTTCGAGCACCGATGGATAAGGCGTCCCGCGCGCCTGGCGCAAGGTCGCTACATGATCAATATTAACTCCTAGATAGATCGGCTGGCTCATGGCACCTCAGGCTGTCAGATGAGTGCGAATCGCCCCGGCGATCTCCTCGACGCATGCCTCCACCTGGGCGGAGGTCTCGCCCTCGACCATCACGCGAAGGAGCGGCTCGGTACCGGAGTAGCGCACCAACACCCGGCCGCGGTCGCCGAGTCGTTGAGCGACGCTGTCGATTACCGCCTGGAGGGCGGGGACCGAACTGAGCTCGCGCCGCGCCGCCACCGGCACATTGACCAGCTTCTGCGGAAATCGAGTCATGATGCGGGCCAACTCGCTCGCTGGCCGCTGGCGCGCTACCAGCACCGCCAGCAGGCGCAGAGCGGTGAGCAAGCCGTCGCCGGTGGTGCTGTGGTCGAGCAGCACGATGTGTCCCGACTGCTCGCCGCCGAGGTTGCAGCCGCTGCGGCGCATTTCCTCGACCACGTAGCGGTCGCCGACCGGTACGCGTACCAGCTTCGCCCCGCGTTGGCGCAGCGCGATCTCCAAGCCGAGGTTGCTCATGACCGTGGCGACGACGGTGCGATCGTGCAGCTGATCGCGCGCCAGCAGGTCTTCCGCCAGTATGGCCAAGACGGCGTCGCCGTCGATCAACTCGCCGCGTTCGTCGGCGAAGATGGCGCGATCGGCATCGCCGTCCAAGGCGATACCGAGATCGGCGCCTTGCCGGCGCACGGCGGCTTGTAGCTGCTGCGGGTGCAAGGCGCCGCAGTGGTGATTGATGTTCTGGCCATCGGGATCGACGCCGAGCGCGACCACCGTTGCACCGAGTTCCTGCAGCACTTCCGGCGCCACGCGATAGGCCGCGCCGTGGGCGCAATCGATGACGATGCGCAAGCCTTCCAATGTCAGCTCGCGCGGCAGCGCCTGCTTGACGAAAACGTTGTAGCGGCCGAGGGCGTCGTCGAGGCGAAAGGCCTTGCCGACGGCCTCGGGTGCCGCGCGCCAGGCGTCGAGCGCGCCGTCGGCCATGTGGCGCTCGATTTCGGCCTCGAGCTGGTCGGGCAGCTTGAAGCCGGTCGCGGCGAAAAACTTGATGCCGTTGTCTTGGAAGGGGTTATGGGAGGCGGAGATCACGACCCCGGCATCGGCGCGCAGGCTACGAGTCAAGAACGCAATCGCCGGCGTCGGCATCGGTCCCACCAGCAAAACATCGACCCCCATCGAGCACATGCCGGCGGTCAGGGCGCTTTCGAACAGATAGCCCGAGATGCGAGTATCCTTGCCGATGATGATCTTGTGCCGGCGGGCATCGCGCTTGAAGACATGGGCGGCGGCGCGGCCGAGCCGCAGTGCGGTCTCCGCGGTCATGGGCTCGACGTTGGCGACACCGCGCACGCCGTCGGTGCCGAACAAGCGGCGGGCGTTCTTGGTGTTGCCCATCATCGTTGACCTTTCATCAGTCGCAGTGACACCACCGCCGGCTCCCACTTGATGGCCGTAACCCCGGGCGGCAGCGCCGCCTGTGGCGCCACCACGTAGCTGCCCGGTGGGCGGGCGGCGGCGTCGATATAAACCGCGCCCCGCCCCAGCTCAAGCGCATCCACCACCCGCTTCGGCCCGCGCACCAGCAGCCGCACCGCCGCCGGCTGCACGCTCGCCCGGCGGGTGGTGTTGCGCACCGAAACCTCCAGACGGCGGAAGTCGCGCTCGCTTTCGATTTCGGTGATCTGCACCTGCACCGCGACCCGGTCGGTGCTGGATGAGACGAATTCGCTGATCTCCGGCAGCGCCAGTTCCCGCTCGAGCACACCGGAGGCAGCGCCGCCGAGGTCGAGTGGCGCACTCTCGACCGCCGCGACCGCTTCGACCACCGAGGCCGGCCCCACCAGCTGAACCGCCTCCGGCGACATTCGCACTTCAGCCATCTGCAGCCCGTCGGGCAGGGCGCCGGTGGTCTGTAAGCGCACCGCGACCGTGCGGCGCACCACGCGCTCGAGGTCCAAGGTGACTTGCGCCGGCGTAATGCGCACGATCTTGACCCCACGCGGCAGCGCCAGGGCGTCGGCGGTGACGCGAAAGACGGCCGGCCCGGGCCGCACGCCGGCGAGGTCGAGCGGAACCGAGAGGCGCTTGCGGTCGATGCGGCTGAGCAGCGTGCGCGGGCCGCTGACGCGGATGTCGACGAAGTCTACCCGCGGACTGATGACCATCATTGCCACCGGGATGTCGCGTAGTTCGAGCGGCACCTGCAGCGCCTGCTCGGTGTCGCGTTCGCTGGCGTTGACGAACGCCCACAGGCCGAAGGCGACACCGAGTGAGATCAGTTTGAGGCCGAGGTCGCGTGTCAGCGCCGTACGCCAGCGCTCGCGGTCGAGCAACGGTTGCAGCCGCTGCCACAGGGCAGCCCGATCGAGGCCGTTCATGGCGCCAGCAGTTTTAGTAGGGTGGCGCGCAGAGTGCCGGCATCGAGGTCGCGGGTGATCCGGCCTTCACGCACCATCGAAATGCTGCCTTCCTCTTCCGAGACCACGATAACGACGGCATCGGTCTCCTCGGTGAGGCCGATGGCGGCACGGTGGCGCGTGCCGAGCGTCTTGCTGACGTTGGGATTGGTGGTCAGCGGCAGAAAGCAGCCGGCGGCGGTGATGTGCCCCTTCTGGATAATCAAGGCGCCGTCGTGGATGGGGGAGCTCGGGGTGAAGATGCTGAGCATCAGCTCGCGGCTGACGCGGGCGTCCAAGCGCGTGCCAACCTCGATGTATTCGTTCAAGCCGACTTCGCGCTGGAAGACGATAAGGGCGCCGACGCGTTTGGCGGCCAGGGCGACCACGGAACGGATCACCTCCTCGACCTCCTGGTGCTGCAGGCGGCGATCGGCGCCGAAGAGCGAGCCGGCACCCACCTGGGCCAACGCCCGCCGGATGTCGTTCTGGAAGATCACCACGATCAGCAGCAGGAAGGAGCTGAGGAAGTTATCGAGGATCCAGTTGAGGGTGTAGAGGTCGAAGTACTGGGACGAGAGGTAAGTGATAAAGACGACCGCCAGCCCGATGAGCATCTGGGCGGCACGGGTACCACGGATGAGGTCGATGATGTGGTAGACCACGAACGCGATGATGGCGATGTCGATCGCGTCTTGAATGCGGAAGTTGGCCAACAGCTCCAGCATGACGAGCGGCGCGGCAGCGGCTCAGTCACGCCGGGCAGCGGCGCGCGATGCGTGGCGGACCTCGCTGAGGCGATCAGGCCCGGGCATCGCCGCCGGCGGCGCTCAAGGGTACGGCTCCGTTGCTACCGCGAGCGGTGCGCAGGATCTCATCGATTTCGCCGCCGTCGAGCACTTCCTTTTCCAGCAAGCTTTCGGCAATCTTGTGCAGCACGTCGAGGTTGGTTTCCAGCAGATCACGGGCGATCTGGTAGCTGGCCTGGATGATCCGGCGCACTTCGTCGTCGATTTCGCGCGCGGTCTCCTCGGAGTAATCCTGCACCTGGGTGAAATCGCGGCCGAGGAAGATCTCCTCGTTCTTCTTGCCGAAGGTCATCGGGCCGAGCTTGTCGCTCATGCCCCACTCGCAGATCATGCGCCGGGCCAGCTCGGTGGCCTTTTCGATGTCATTGCCGGCGCCGGTGGTCATGTGCTGCAAGACCAATTCCTCGGCCACACGGCCGCCGAAGAGAATCGTCAGGCTGTTGAGCAAGTACGCGCGCGAATAGGTGTGCCGTTCGTCGATGGGCAGCTGTTGGGTTAGGCCGAGCGCCGTGCCGCGGGGGATAATGGTAACCTTGTGGATCGGGTCGGTGCCCGGGATCAGCTTGGCCACCAGCGCATGCCCGGCTTCGTGATAGGCGGTGTTACGGCGCTCTTCGAGGCTGATGATCATGCTGCGGCGCTCGGTGCCCATCATCACCTTGTCTTTGGCCAACTCGAAGTCGCTCATCGCCACCCGTTCGAGGCCGTTGCGGGCAGCCAGCAGAGCGGCTTCATTGACCAGATTTTCCAGATCGGCGCCGGCGAAGCCCGGTGTTCCCCGTGCCAGCGTCGGCAGATCGACGTCCTCGGCCAGCGGCACCTTGCGGGTGTGGACGCGCAGGATGCCTTCGCGTCCCTTCACGTCGGGTCGCGGTACCACGACGCGGCGATCGAAGCGGCCGGCGCGCAGCAGGGCGGGATCGAGCACGTCGGGACGGTTGGTGGCGGCGATTAGGATGACCCCTTCATTGGCTTCAAAGCCGTCCATCTCGACCAGCAACTGGTTGAGCGTTTGTTCGCGCTCGTCGTGTCCGCCCCCGAGGCCGGCGCCGCGATGGCGGCCGACGGCATCGATCTCGTCGATGACGATGATACAGGGGGCGTTCTTCTTACCTTGAACGAAGAGATCGCGCACGCGCGAGGCGCCGACGCCGACGAACATCTCAACGAAGTCCGAGCCACTGATAGAGAAGAACGGCACGCCGGCTTCGCCCGCGATCGCCCGCGCCAGCAAGGTCTTGCCGGTGCCGGGTGCGCCCACCAGCAACACCCCCTTGGGAATGCGGCCGCCGAGCTTGGTGAACTTCTTCGGGTCCTTGAGGAAGGCGATGATCTCTTCGATTTCTTCCTTGGCCTCGTCGATGCCGGCGACATCGGTGAAGGTGACCTTCTGTTGATTCTCGGCCAGCAGCTTGGCGCGGCTCTTCCCGAACGACATGGCCTTGCCGCCGCCCACCTGCATCTGCCGCATGAAGAAGATCCACACGCCGATAAGCAGCAGCATCGGGAACCATTGCAGCAGGATGGTAACGTACCACGGGTCGCTGTCCTCGGGCTTGGCGGTGATCTTGACGCCCTTGGCCCGCAGCATCTTGATCAGCTCCGGGTCGTCGGGCGCGAAGGTCTTGAAGCGTTCGCCGTTGTGAAACTTGCCCTTGATGTTGCTGCCTTGGATGGTGACCTCGGTCACGTCGCCCTTGTCCACGGCGGTGACGAAGTCGCTGAATACGATATCCGGCTCTCTGGCCTGCTGCTTGTTGAATAAGTTGAAGAGCAACAGGAACATGAGGCCCAATACGAGCCACAAGGCGACGTTACGCGAGACTTGGTTCACCACTACCTCAGTCGAGAAACTCCGCGGTTACCGTAACATACGGAACCTACCCCAGCAACGGTTGCCAGCGGCTTTGGGCCCGTAGTCGGATGATCCGCCGGGTTTGGGGCCCGATGGCCGCGATTGCGCCCCGAACCACCCCCGGTACCCAGACGACCTCGGCGCCGGCCTGCACCACCGGGCAGATGCGCCGCAAGGCGCGCGGCACGTGCCGATCGACGAAGATGTCCGAGAGCTTGCGCCGGCCCGCCATACCCCATGGCCGCACCCGGTCACCGGCTACCGCCGGTCGCACCAGTAGGGGCACCGGGGCCGCGTCGGCATCCACCACCGCGCTCCACAGGTCTGCCGGCAGCGCCCCCGGCGGCCGCCAGCTTTCCACCCCGCTGGCCTCGATGCGCCAGTCGCTGGCGGTCACGATCTGCCCGGGTTGCAACTCCTGGGGGCGAGGCAGCAGCTCGGCCGCGCTCTCGGCCTGGTAGCGCAGTCGCGTGTACTCCCGCAGTACCGTGGCGCCGGGGATCTCGGCGCGGCGGTTGGGCCGCCCCTCGCCGAGAAGGTCCAGAACCGCCGTTACGTGCTGTTTAGTTAGTCCCCGCTGGTGGCCGCGCAGCGTGATGAGCCAGTGCCGGACCAGTTGGCCGCGCCGTTCAGGGTCGAGCGCGTTCAGGTCTGCCACCGCCAGCCATTCCTGTGGGCTGGCGGCGGCTGGCGGCGATGCTTGGCGGCTGAGCGCGGCGAGATCCGCCAGTGCCCGGTCGATGCGCGGGTTGAGCTGCCGCAGCAGCGGCAGCAATTCGTGGCGGACGCGGTTGCGCAGAAAGCGGCGGCTTTGGTTGCTGCTGTCGTGGCAATAGGGAAGCTGCAACGCCGCCACGAACGCTTCCACTTCGCTTCGCGTGCACTCCAGCAACGGCCGGATCACTTGCCCGTTGCGCCAAAGCGGCAGAATTCCCGCCAGCCCAGCAGGGCCGCAGCCACGTACGATGCGCATCAGCACGGTTTCCGCCTGGTCGTCACGGGTGTGGCCGGTGGCGATCTTGGTTGCCCCCACTTCGGCGGCTACGGCGGCCAGCGCCCCATAACGCGCCTCGCGGGCGCGCTCTTCGAGATTGCCGCCGCGGGCCAATGCCGCGGGCAACCGCACGGCACGAAAGGGTGCGCCCAGACGCGCGGCCACCACCGCTGCCATCTCGGCATCGCGGTCGGCTTCCGCACCGCGCAGGCCGTGGTGCACGTGGGCTGCGCTGACCGTCAGACCCAGGCGTGGTGCCAGACGAACGAGAGCCGCCAGCGTCGCCACCGAGTCGGCGCCGCCAGAGAGCGCGACCAACACGTGGTCGCCGGATTGAACCATCGCGTGGCGTTCGAGCGTTTGCCGGACCGTTCGCAGGAAGGGAGCGAGCTTGCGTTGCACGGTAGACGGCACTCTGGCATGGTGCGCCCGGCAACACAATGCGGCTACATGTGATCGCTGCCGTGGTCGGCCTCGGTTGCGCCAGCGTCGCGCTGATGGCGATGGCTCAAGACGCGCCATCAACGCCGCGCATCGGCAGACCCAACCCTGAAGTGCTGCAAGCACTGGCCGAAGTCCGCAAGCAGTACGGGGCTGATGCCGTCATGCTCGAAGGCTTCTTGATGGGCCATGCCATCGAAAGCGGGGCAGTACGGGAGACGGCGGTGACGGTGTCGGGCATCCAGGAATATCGGCAAAAGCGCTATCTTACCTTCACACTCGATAGTGGCATCGTTTACAACGACCGCGAACTTGGCGCCGACGAACGTCTCGGGCGCACCTGGACGCGCATCGTCGAGCCCACGCTGCGCCGCTTTCGCGGTCTCGACCTCAGGGCCGACGGCTTAGGCCTGTGGATAAATTACACGCACAAGCCGTACACCGATGAAGCCGACCTGCGCGCGCACTTGAGCCAAGGCGCCGGGGAGCCGGAAGCGGCGCTCTTCTATTTGCTCACCTCCGACCTCGCCGAGTTGTACGCCGCCCGCATCACCGGCCAGCAGTTGGCCGAGCGCGCCAGCGTGCTGGTCAACGGTGTCGGCCGCAGTGTGCGAGTTGAAGCGGCCGAGCCCACGCCGCCGGCCCCTTCACGGTAGGAGTCGGCTGATGAAGATCGTGCTCAGCGGTGGCACCGGCTTCATCGGTGTGCCGCTTTGTCACTACCTGCACAGTGCCGGTAACCACGTGGTGGTGCTGTCTCGCGCCGCGGCCGCCGCCAGGCGCTCGTTGCCGGCGGCCACGGAGGTAATCGAGTGGTCCGCGGCCACTTGGCCACGCGCGCTCGACGGGGCGGACGCGGTGATCAATCTCGCCGGCGAGTCGCTCGCTGGCGGCCGCTGGACGGCGGCGCGCAAGGATGCGATTCGCCGCAGCCGGTGCCGGACCACCGCCGATCTGGTTGCGGCCATGGCGCAGGCGCAACCGTCCCCGCCGGTGTTCATCAGCGCCTCCGCGGTCGGTTACTACGGGCCTCACGGGGATGAGGTATTGGATGAAAGCGCGCCGCCCGGCGGCGACTTCCTTGCCACCGTCTGCAGCGCCTGGGAGCATGAAGCTCAACGCGCCGAGCCGCTGGGCGTGCGCGTCGTACGCTTGCGGCTCGGCGTCGTGCTCGGAACAGGGGGTGGGGCGTTGTCGCGGATGGCGTTGCCGTTCAAGCTCTTCGCCGGCGGCCCGTTGGGCCGCGGCGAGCAGTGGCTTTCGTGGATTCACCGCGACGACGTGATCGGGCTGATCGGGTTCGCGCTCGAGTGCCCGACGCTCACGGGGCCGGTAAATGCCACCGCACCCGAGCCCTGGCGCATGCGCGAGTTCTGCCGCACCCTTGGCCGCGTCTTGGGGCGTCCGTCGTGGCTGCCGGTGCCGGGGTTTACGCTTCGCCTCGCCCTGGGCGAGATGGCGCAGATGTTACTCACGGGGCAGCGCGTGATCCCGGCCGCCGCCGAACGCGCCGGCTACCGCTTCCGCTATCCCACTCTCGAAGCCGCCCTGCGGCAGGTCCTCGACTGCCCTCGGCTAACAGCGCCTTGAGAACGCCACGAGCAGTGACATTCCGGCCTTGAAGGGACCACGCGGCGGACGCGACGGGCTCGCACCTCGGTTCTCCGCCCCTCCTCGTCCCAGATGTTTTCGGCGAGAAAGTGGGGGTGATGGGCTCGATGCTTTTCCTTGACGGGGGACGAGGTGCGGCTTTTCCGATGGTCTCCGCCCCCCCCTCACCCCTCATGTTTTTGCGGGAAGAGGGTCGGGGTGGTCGGGGTGAGGGGTTCAATCGCGAGCAAGCGCGAGCGCTGGTACCAACCTGACCCCGCATCTTTCCATCAAGCCCCTCAGCCTCTCGCTGGCGCAGCCACCGCCGGGAACGCGGGCAGCTCGCAGGTGGCGCAGGCATCTTGCCTGCGGTTCCTGACCCACCGAAGCCCAAGCTGCTCAGTCCCTCGGTGGTGCAGGCATCTTGCCTGCGGTCCTTGACCCACCCAAGCCCAAGCTGCTCAGTCCCTCGGTGGCGCAGGCATCTTGCCTGCGGTCC
>JACQVA010000075.1 GCA_016210005.1 Deltaproteobacteria bacterium
GCGGGAATCCAGTTTGGCGTTTGGCGCTATGGACAAGCAGTTCTGCGTTTACATCCTGGCCAGCAAACGGAACGGCACGCTGTACATTGGGGTGACCTCACAGCTGACAAATTGCGTCCCTTTCGGCCATGGGCCTCGGCCGACAGTACACAGTACTGTCAGACTGGTGAGGATTTGCCCGGTCGGCTGCACGTTACCCACAGATCTGTCGCACACCCCAACCCTATGTGCGAATCGCCGCGGTCTGGCGCTGGTGCGAAACACGGTGTAAGTGGGGCGCAAGGGAGACCGCCATGGACGTTCCGAAGAGAATGGAAGATCTGCCTACGAGCTCGCTGCGTTTCGTGGGGCGCTCGGTGGCACGAGTGGAGGACCGTTCGCTGGTGACCGGGCGCACGGAATTCATCGACAACGTGCGTTTGCCCGGCATGCTGCACTGCGCCATCTTGCGCAGCCCCTACCCGCATGCCCGCATCACGCGCGTTGATACCAGCGCCGCGCAGCAACTGCCCGGCGTCGTGGCGGTGGTGACCGGCGAGGACGCGCTGCGCTGGAGCTTCCCGACCGCTACCGTTCCGGAGGGCTGGGGCACGCACTGCCTGGCCACCGACAAGGTGCGCTACGTCGGCGAGCCGGTCGCGGCGGTGGCGGCGACGAGCCGCTACATCGCCGAGGACGCCGCCGAGCTGATTGCCGTGGACTATGACCAGTTGCCGCCGGTGGTGGACGGACTGCGAGCGCTCCAACCCGACAGCCCGCGGCTGTTCGAGCAACACCGCAACAACATCATGTTCCAGAAGCTCTTCACCTGGGGCGAGGTCGAGCGGGCGTTTCGCGGTGCCGACCACGTCTTCAGCGAGAAGTTCCGCTGGCACCGGGTGGGTGCCAACCCGATGGAGACCTTCGGCGTGATCACGGAGTGGGATCCGGTGGAGGGCAGCGTCACCTGCCGCGGTACGTTCCAGTCGCCCTCCCTCATCGCCGTCGGCCGAGCGGCGGTGCTCGGCTTGCCGCTGAACAAGGTGCGCCTGATCAGCCATCAGCGCGGCGGCAGTTTCGGCGGCAAGATGGGTTTTCGCGGCACCGACATCAGCGCGCTGCTCTCGCGCAAGGCCGGCGGGCGCCCGGTGAAATGGATCGAAGACCGGATGGAGTACCTGGTCGGCGGTAGCGGCCAGGCCTGGGACCGTTTCTATGAGGCGGCGATTGCGGTCAAGAACGACGGCACGATTACCGGCTTCAAGGTCAAGCTGGTGGAGGACCTCGGCGCCACCGGCGAAGGCTTCTCGTCGCTTGGGGCGGTAAAGCCGCTGTCGTGTTTCACCGGCTGTTACACGATTCCGGCGGCGGGCTACGATCTGACTCTGGTGGCGACCAACAAGGTGCCCACCACCGCATATCGCGGCATGGGCCCGCCGCCACACAACTTCGTGCTGGAGCAGCTCATCGACATCGCCGCCCGCGGCATTGGCCTGGACCCGGCGGAGATGCGGCGCCGGAACTTCATCGCCCCGGATCGCTTTCCGTACACAATTCCCAGCGGCAACGAATACGACAGCGGCAACTACGAGGCGGCGCTGGATACGGTGCTGGCGATGGCCGACTACCCGGGGCTGCGCGCCGAGCAGGCCGCCGCCCGGCGCCAGGGGCGATGCGTCGGCATCAGCGTGGTCACCGCGATCGAGCCGGGCGTGTTCGACTGGAACGCTTACGCCGGTGTCGGCATGCCGGGCATCGGTGTGCCCGAGGGCGTCACGGTCAGCATCGATCTGTTCGGCAAGATCGTGGTGCGCGTGGGCTTCACGACCGAGGGGCAGGGGCAGTTCACGCTGGCGTCGCAGCTGGCCGCGGAATATTTCGGCGTGGCTTTGGAAGATGTGCGCGTGGTGGCGCAGGACACGCTTTCGGCACCGCCGCATTTCGGCCCCGGCGGCAGCCGGCTCGGCGTGGCGCTCACCGGCGCGGTGCTCGGTGCCTGCGAGCGGGTCGAGGCGATGCTGATCAAGGCCGCCGCTCACCTGATGCAGGTGCCGCCCGAGAGTGTCGAGTTGATGGACGGGAAACTGCGCGTCCGCGGAGTGCCGGGCGCAGAGATGCCGGTGGCGCAAGTGGCGGCGGTCATGCGCACGCGCGCCGATCTGCTGCCGCCGGGGACGGAGCAGAGCCCCGAGGCCACCTACGTGTGGACCCCACCGGGGCGCACGCCAATCGATGACCAGGGACGCGCCAAGAGCTACCTCACTGCCGCCAATGCCTGTCACGTTGCGTTGGTGGAAGTGGACCCCGAAACCGGGCAGGTCAAGATCCTGAAATACTTCATTGCTGATGACTGTGGTACGCGGCTCAATCCCGCGACGGTGGAAGGTATGACCGACGGCGGCGTGGCCCAGGGCGTCGGCGCCGCGCTGCTCGAAGAGTATGCTTACAACGAAGACGGGCAGCCGCTGACTTCGACGTTCATGGACTACCTGCTGCCGACCATCTTCGAGGCCCCGAGGACCGAGAAAAAGGTGCTGGTCACGCCGTCGCCCTTCACGCCCCTAGGAGCAAAGGGCGCCGGTGAGGGCGCCATCCATACGACGCCAGCCGCCATCCTGTGCGCAATCAGTGATGCGCTAGCACCGCTTGGCGTGGGCGTCACCGAGGTCCCGGCCACGCCGAATCGTCTGTGGCAGCTGATCCGCAGCGCGCCGCGATGAGGAAGAATTCCTCCGCTCGGTATCGCCGCGGGGCCGGCAAGGCCCGCGGCACGCCCAGCCGGCGCAGCTGCCGGCCGCTGCGGCCCAATCACTTGCGGACCTGCGACAGCGGCATGAGGGTGCACTTGCTCTTGGCCGGCTCTACCTCGGGCAGCAAGAAGCGCCAGAAGATCGTGCCCTCGGTGTGGTTCTCGGTGTCGAGCCAGTTGGGCACGCCCGGGTCGCGGTGCGCGATCACGATCCGATAAGAGCCGTCGCGTTCGAGCACCATCTGCTTGCGGTTGAGGGACACGCGCCGATCGCGGTACTCGAACGTCTGCATTTGCCGGCTCCACAGCACGACGTTGGCGAAGGCGCACGGCGGCAGCGTCCCTTCCATTACCAGAGCCTGCTCGGGCTCAACCCGGAAGGGAGCCATGGCATAGAGCACGTCGGCAGCGCCCCAAGAAGCATTGCCGGAGGCGCGGAAGCCGCTTGGCTGCGGCAGCTCGTTCGCGACCTGCGACACGAAAGGAACCGGCAGTGACGACAGATCGAGCAGGTCGATGGTGCCACCGCGAACGAACGCAGTAACGTCCCGGATCCGTCGCGCCATGTCCGCGTCGTTAGCGGGCGGGCGCACCGGCGGCGCGGCTAACGCCTCGATCCTCAGATCGACCCGGAAGTCGGGGTCGTCCGTCACGGTCTGCTCGAACTCGAAGTAGTGCCGAACGATCACCGATGCGGCGTTCGGGGCGAGCGGGATCCAGTTCCCCGAGCGCTCGTCCGGACTGAGGATCAGCTCGTAGCTGCCGTCTGGAGCGATCGTGAGGCTGCGGTCATTGACGTCGGCCAGCAGGGGCTCGGCGGTCATGCCTAGCCTATCTTCGCTGATGCGCCCGTGCACGCTGAAAGAGAAATAGCACTCGCGGCCCCGCTTGCCGCTGATCCGGTACGAGCGGTCGGGCCGGACGCGCGCGAAGTGGTAGGTCGCGTCGGGATTGTCACCCCCGAGCTTGCGGGTGGGAGAGACCATCCTGACGAACTCCGGACGCTCCGGGTCGCCTTCCAGATAGAAATCGGTTGCGGCACTGGTCAGGTGGAGGAGGTAGCGGAAGCTCTCGATGACACCGATTTCGCCTCCGCTCCGATCCGGATCGAGGTACATCTCCGCCGCCTCGCGCAGCGTGTTCACCAGCCCCTGGAAAGCTTCGGCGGATTTGTAAGTGGGTTTGGTCATGGCTACCTCGCGTCTCGGCCAAAAATCTATCGCGTCCGTGCCGACATGTGCAACGCCGGCAATCAACGGCGCACAGTCTTGCGCGCGGGTCCGCTGGATTGCTCGGTTCGGCCCGGTTCAGGCGCTAGGCTCTTGCGCCGGACTCTGCTATGCGCGGCAAGTGATGCTGACCCTGCCGAACTTCCTCACGCTGTTGCGTATTATCGGGATACCGGTGTTCGTGATTTTGCTGACCGGTAGGCATTTCGGCAGCGCTCTGGTTTTGTTCGTGGCGGCCGCGCTCACCGACGCCATCGACGGTGCCGTCGCCCGGATCATGGACTCGCGCTCGGAGTTGGGCGCGGTGCTCGATCCGCTCGCTGACAAGCTGCTCCAGGTCAGTTCCTTCATCGTCCTCACCATGATCGGCGCCATTCCATACTGGTTGCTCGTCATCGTGATCAGCCGCGACGTGATCATCCTGCTCGGCTACGCGGCGATCTACTTCGTGGCCGCTAAGCCGATGGCAGTTGACCCGACCGCTCTCGGGAAAGCCACCACCTTCTTCCAGCTCTTCACCATCGGGTTTGCCGTAACCGGCCTGGCGCGGCCCGACTTGCCGGTGGCGCTCGGCAACCAACTGATTCAGTACTGCACCGGCGCCGCCAGCGCGGCTTCGGGGCTGCACTACGTTTACAGCGGGCTGCTGTACTACCAACGATCGGGTGCGGCGGCGAAGGGAGAGGCGGCATGAGACGCAGCGCGAGCGCCGGGGCGGTGCTGGGGCTCACCCTGGCACTGCTGCTGGCGGCAATCGCCGGCGCCGGCAGCGCCGCGGCGCAGAGCGCCCGGGAGCTGCTCGATCAGGTCAAGGCGCTCAACGGCAGCACGCGCAAGTGGAGCGATCGCACCCAACGGCTCACTCTGCGCATCACTGATCGCCGCGGCAACGAGCGCGTGCGCGACCTCGTCATCTACATGAAGAAATACCCCGAGGACGCCAGCCGCTCGATCGTCTTCTTCGACTCGCCGCCGGAAATCAAAGGCACCGGCTTTCTGCAGTGGGCCAACGCCCACAAGCCCGACGAGCAGTGGCTCTATCTGCCCGAACTCAAGCGCGTCCGCCAAATCGCCGCCGGCAGCAAGCGCGAGAGCTTCGTCGGCACCGACTTCAGTTACGAGGACCTCGCCATCATCAGCCAGATCACCGATTGGAGCGAGGCCGACGCCAGTACCGCACTGCTGCGGCAGGAAGAGATTGACGGAGCGGCCGCGGCCGCCCTCGAGTTCACTCCCACCGGCAAAGACCTCGGTTATGCCCGCGTGCGCATCTGGCTGCGGCTGGCCGACCTGGTCATCCTCAAGTTCGAGTTCGACGACAAGAAAGGCGGCGTGGCCAAGGTGCTTACCGCCAGTGATATCCGCCCGGTCGGCAGCATCCCCACCGCCTTTCGCTTCTTGATGCAGAACGTGCAGAGCGGCAGCCACACCACCGCCGAGTTCAACACCATCACCTATGACAACGGCCTCGCCGACGACGTGTTCACTCAGCGCATGCTCGAACGCGGCGGAGTGTGACCAAGGCGCGGGCCGCCGATGATCAGCGAGATCCAGGCCGCCAGCGCCCGCGCGAATTTCGCGCGCTACCGGCCCGGCCAGCACGGCGGTCACTACGAGAGCTTCTTCGTCCGCGCTAATCACCCGAGCCGGCCGCTGGCCTTCTGGATTCGCTACACCATCTTCAGCCCCGATCGGCGGCCCGAACTGGCAATCGGCGAGCTGTGGGCGGTGGCGTTCGACGGCGAGAGCAGCGAGCACGTCGCGGTCAAGAGCGAGGTGCCGCTCTCCCACTGCCTGTTTGACCGGGATAAGTTCGCCGTACGGATCGCCGGCGCGCTGCTGGAGCCTGGCCGCTTGTCGGGCGGCGCCGCATCCGGCGGCCACACGCTCAGCTGGGATCTGGACTTTGGCGGCGCGACCGAGCCGCTGTTCCTGTTCCCGTTGAAGCTGTACGACACCCGGCTGCCGAAGGCTAAGACGCTGGTGCCGGCACCGCTGGCGGTGTTCAGCGGCACGCTTACGGTTGACGGACGAACACTAGCGGTGGACGACTGGATCGGCAGCCAAAATCACAACTGGGGATCGCAGCACACCGATCACTATGCCTGGGGCCAAGTTGCCGGCTTTGACGACGCACCCGGCGATTTTCTCGAGCTCGGGACCGCGCGCCTCAAGTTCGGCCCGTTCTGGACGCCGTTCATGACCACACTGGTCCTGCGCCACCGCGGACAGGAGATTGCCCTCAACAGTTTGCGCCAGACCCTGCGAGCCCGGGCCTCGTTTGGTTACTTCAGCTGGCAGTTCCACTCCGCCACCGCGGCCGTGGAGGTCGAGGGTAGCATCCACGCGCCGCGCGAAAGCTTCGTTGGGCTGCGCTACCTCAACCCGCCCGGCGGCAGCAAGCACTGCCTGAATAGCAAGCTGGCTGCCTGTGAGCTGCGCCTTACTGACAAGCTAGCCGGCGCAACCGAAGTGCTCCATTGCCGGCAGCGCGCGGCCTTCGAAATCCTCACCGGCGACAGCGATCACGGGGTAGCGATCAGCGCCTGAGCAGCCTCTCGATGGGTGCCGAGCAGGTAGGGAGAGACAGCAGGTGCTCGGTCAGACCGGAGCGGGACGATATTGGCTTCGCGTCGTGATCGGCTCTTTCGAGCTCGCCACCTTTTGTGCTGCCGTGATCGCAGTCACGCTGCGCGGCTTGACCCGACCCCTTGAGATGGCATAGGCACGCAGCGTGCTTTCCTTGTTTATTCACGCCGTCCTCGCGGCGCAAGCGCGCCAGTTGCGCTGGAACGCGGCGCACAAGGGGTGAGCGCATGAGCGCCGTCGAAGACGTCGATGTCGTCGTCGTTGGCGCAGGGCACAACGGTCTGGCCGCCACCGCGATCTTGGCTGCACGTGGGTTGCGCGTGCTGTGTCTGGAGAAGAACGCCTACGCCGGCGGCATGGCGGGGACGCGCGAGATCCTGTCCGGCTGCCGTAACGATGTGGGCGCGAGTCTCTTGTTTCCGCTCGCCCAGGGCGTGGCCGAGGAACTCGAGCTAGCGCGCTACGGTGTCGAGCTCATCGATCTGCCGGTCATGGCGGTGAACCTGAATTCGCGCGACGCCCCGGCGGCGATTTTCTATTCCAACCCGCTGCGTATGGCGCGCTACGTCCTGCGCCACTTCGGCGCGCGCGCGATGCTCGGCTTCGTGCGCCTGCTGGCGTTCTGCCAATACCCCGCGAGCCTGATGGATCGCTTCACGCCGCGCAGTGTGCCACCGAGCTTCGAGGAACTGCTCGCCCAGGCGCCCAGCGAAACCAAGCGGCGACAAATCGAGCTCGCCTTCACCGGCAGTGCGATGGAGCTCATCGATCGCTTTCTGCCCGACGCCCGGCGGCACCGCACGCTGCGGGCGTTGGCGGCGTTCGCCGCGGTGCAGTCCACCTACAAAGGTCCGTTCACGCCCGGCAGCGCGCTCTGCCTGGTTTACACCTTCGCGCACAACCAGGCCGGCGGGCTGATGCGGCGGGTGAAGGGCGGCATGGGCATGCTGTCGGAAGCGCTGTGCCGCTCGGTTGCCGACAAGGGCGGCGAGGTGCGCCTGAGTGCGCCGGTGCAGCGTGTGCTCCTGCAAAACGGCCGGGCAATGGGAATCGAGTTGCGCGACGGTCGCCGCGTGCATGCGCGCGCCGTGCTGTCCAATTTGGACAAGCCGGCGACGTTCTTCGGACTCGTTGGGCGCGAGCACCTCAGCCCCGCGCTCATCGAGCGGATCGAGCGCATCGAGCATCGCGGCGCGTTCGTGCACCTGCTCTTCAAGCTGCGCCGTCTGCCGCGCTTCGGTCCGCCCTTCGAACACCTGAACGCGGACCCGCGCACGCGGTTCAACACCACGCTGGTGCCCGACCCCGAACTGCAGCAGGCGAGCTACCAAGCCTGTGTCCGCGGCGAGGTGCCCGAGCATCCCCCCGCCGGCATGCAGATTCCGACGGTGATGGACCCGAGCCTCGCGCCGGCGGGTTTCCACATTGCCACCACCTACGGCTTTTTCTTCCCGTGCACCGCGCCGAAGGCGGAACGCGGGCACCTGCGCGATGCCATGGCCGAGCGGATTCTCGATCGCCTGAGCGAGTACCTGCCCGATTTGCGCGACTGCATCGTTGAGCACGCTGTCTTCTCATCCGATCATTTTGCCGCGATGCACGGCGCCACCAACGGCGACTTTACGCACGGCCTCATTCATCCCGAGCAAATGATCGGCGGCCGGCTGCTGGTGCCCGGCTCGGCGCACGCCACACCGGTTCCCGGCCTCTACCTCTGCGGCGCGTCGTGTCACCCCGGACCCGGCGTCACGTTCCTGCCCGGTTACGGCGCCGCGTACGAGGTGGCGGAAGCGTTGCAAACCGCTGCGCCGGAGCATTTGCGCGGCGCGGCCTGACACACGGTTCACTTCTCAGGCGCCAGCAATGGCTTTTTGCGGCGCCACGGGAAGCTGAACCCGGTTTTCCGCTTGAACGACATGCTCAGCCTGTGAGGTCCAGCGCTCGCAGTCCTTAGATGAACGCACAACAGATGAACGCACAACTGCAGGGCCACAAAGTCAGGCCAGTAGTAGGGCAGGCTGTGCCTGCCTCCGGGCGCGACAAGAGAGCGGCAGGCACAGCCGGCCCAATCGGACTCCTCCTACTCCAATCTGACTTCACCTCGGCGAGCGAGGTCAAGCTGTACCCGTGCGCGACTATGCGGGGGGTGTGCGACAAATCTGTGGGTAACGTGCAGCCGACCGGGCAAATCCTCACCAGTCTGACAGTACTGTGTACTGTCAGGCCGAGGCCCATGGCCGAAAGGGCGACCATAACACCGAACCACGTTACCCACAGATTTGTCGCGCAGCCCTATGCGGGCAGCGGAGCTAGAGGCTAGCCCGCAGCACTGAGCGTGCGGCTGATCCACCGGCGGTAGAGCTCGAGCGGTTGCGCGCCTAGAACGTGCCCGTCGCTGCCTTCGAGGCGGACGGCCGGAACGCCGCTGATGCCGAGTTGCAGCGCCTCCTTGTACTCGTCCACCGTCGCTTGCAGCAGCGCGGGGTCGGCGGATCGTGCAAAGGCGTCGTCCGGTAGGCCGGCTTCGTACCACAGCGCGCGTAGGGTCTCGGTGTCGGTGATGTCGCGGTTTTCGGCGAAGCAGGCGTGCAGTAACCGCTCGTGCATGCGCGCGAAGGCGTCATCGCCGAGCTGTGCCGCCGCTTTGGCGACCAGATGCGGCGGTAGGCTGTGCGACGGCGGACCGGCGTCGCTCTCCCAGACGCGGAAGGTGCCCCCGTCCGGCTCCTCGCTGGCGCGCAGCCACGAGCGAGTGTAGGCGCGAAACTTCTCGAGCGTGCGGCCGGGATCGGGTTGCGGCCGGAGGAGGAAACTGCGCCACTCGACCCGAACCCGGTCGCCAAACTCCTCCCCGAGGCGACGCAGGCGCACGGCCGCGTTGTAACACCACGGTCAAAGGTAGTCCGAGTAGACGATGAGATGTATCGGCGCCATGCGCACACCCTACCATCCACCTCGCCCGCGCTCCAGCGGCGCGCAGGCCCGGTTGAATACCACCTGAAAGCATGTAGTCTCTGTCGCGTGCGGAAACCGTCGGCAAGGGCAAAGCCTGCCGTCAGCGTAGCGTCCGCATGAGGAGCGAGCCAATGCGCAGCGCGAAAGACTTCTTCAAGCCTCTGGCCATCGGCGCCCCGCTGCCGGTCCGGGACATTCCCTTCCGCCCCTCGCGCATGATCCACTTCTTCGATCCCAGCAACGCCAAGATGGCGGCCAAGCTGCCGGACCTCGCCAAGCAGTGCGACGTGCTGCTCGGCAACCTCGAAGACGCTATCGCCGCCGACAAGAAACTGGAGGCGCGCCGGGGGCTCATCCGCATCGCCAAGGAGATGGCTTTCGGTACCTGCCAGCTGTGGACTCGGGTGAACAGCCTGGACTCGCCCTGGGTGTTGGACGATCTCGTCGAGTTGGTCACCGAGATCGGCGATAAACTAGAAGTGATTATGATCCCCAAGGTGGAGGGAGCCTGGGATATTCACTACGTCGACCGACTGGTGGCCCAGCTCGAGGCCCGGGCGGGGTTGAAGCGGCCGTTGCTGCTGCACGCGCTGCTAGAGACCGCCACCGGCGTCGCCAACGTGGAAGAGATCTGTGGTGCCAGCCCGCGCATGCAGGGGCTGTCGCTCGGCCCCGCCGATCTGGCCGCCTCGCGGCGTATGAAGACCACGCGCGTCGGCGGTGGTCACCCCGGCTACTTGGTGCGTAGTGATCCGGACCCGGCCAATGAAAAGGCGCCGCGGGCCGCGGCCCAGCAAGACCTCTGGCACTACACGCTGGCGCGGATGGTAGATGCGTGCAACGCCCACGGCATCTTGCCCTATTACGGCCCGTTCGGTGACATCAAAGATACGCTGGCCTGTGAAGATCAGTTCCGCAATGCTTTTCTCATGGGCTGTGTCGGCGCCTGGAGCCTGCACCCGGTGCAGATCGAAATCGCCCGCCGGGTTTTCAGCCCGCCGGCGGCCGAGGTGCTCTGGGCCAAGAAGGTCATCGCCGCCATGGGCGACGGCACCGGCGCGGTGATGATCGACGGCAAGATGCAGGACGACGCCACCTTCAAGCAGTGTCAGGTGATGGTAAACCTAGCCAAGGCCCTGGCCCAGGGCGACCCCGAGCTGACAAGAGCTTACGAATTCTAGCGCCGGTAAGGCAGTCATACCCGCGCTCTGGCGGTGGGCGTGCGGGGCGGCGGACAAATCCCCGAGCCGCAGGCCTGCGCGAGGAGCTATAGAGCCTGCGATATCGACCGAAAGGCCCGTTTCAACTCGCTCGCGGTTGTATTCGACGATGCTGTTTGATACCAGGCAACGCCTGATTGCGGCGATAATTGTGATGGTGCGCCTTCGTTATTTTGTGTTTATTTGCACCGCGCTGGCGCTGAACCTGGGAGCTGCACGCGCACAATCCGACGCCTTGACTCTGATCAGCGAGACCTGGACGCGCTACCGCAGCGTCAAGACCGAGCGTGAGGAGAGCGAGATTCTCATCGTCAGCGGGCCGCAGGCCGCCGGCTACTCGCGCGCGGAAACCGAAGCGCTGGTGCGCGAGGCCCGCTCCGGGGTCATTCACAAGCGGGCCGTCCGCCACGTGCTCTACGCCCCCGATCGCCACGACAAAATTCACCTGCTGTTCTCGCTACCGGCCGATGATGCGGGCTTGGGCTTGCTGGTCTGGCGCCAAACCGACAACGCCCAAGACGACATGTGGCTGTTCATGCCCGGCTACCGCGCCGTCAGGCGCATCCCAGTGAGCAGCCAGCAGCGCTTGGCGGGGACTAATCTCCTCTACGAGGACGTGCGCGAGCTGGCCGGCGAGCGCACCGACCGTTACACGTACAAGCTGCTCGCCGGGGAGCAGCTCGACGGTCGGGCGGCCGACGTGGTCGTGGCGACGCCCAAGCCCGGCACCGAGAGCGCTTACAGCAGCCGGAAGATCTGGGTCGATAAGGAGTGGCTGTTCCCGCTGAAGGTGGAATTCTCCGACGCTGCCGGCAAGCTGTGGAAGGTGATGCGCAACACGGAGATTCGCGAGGTCGCCCCCGGGGCGCGGCGCGCCGATCTGGCCGAGATGCGCGATTTGCAGGCCAATGAATGCACCCTGCTGCTGATAACCAAGCGCAGCGTCGGCCGCGACATTCCGGCGCAGGTGTTTACCGAGGACTACTTGGTGCATCCCGGCGCCGATTGACCGGCCGCCGGACTCTTGCTCGTACAGATAGAGGCATCGCTAGTGATCGCCGACAGCTTTCGTATGCCGCGCCGCTTCTTGCGCGGCCACTATGCTCGCCTGACGCTGACGGTCATCGCCCTCGGCTGCGGCGTGGCGCAAGTCACAGCCGATGACCTTGCCGGTCGCGAGACGCTGCGCGCCTTCGTCGAGATCATCGATACCGTCGCCGGGCGCGCCGCCCTGCAAGTGAGCGCCGGCGAAGGTGCGCTTTTTTCCGAGGATGTGGCCAAGACCATTGCCGCCGTGCCCGGCGTCGAGCTTGTCGTCCCGGTGGTGAGCAGCACGGCGTTCACCGCCGACGGCAGCGGCGAGTTGCTCACCGTCCAGGGGATGGACATTGCCAACAAGCAAGCCACCGCGGTTTACGAGTTGCGCGACGAGGAGCGCGGCCTGGATGATCCGAAGCTGTTCCTCGCTGACGCCATCGTCATCCCGCGCGCCTTTGCCGATCGCCGCGGCTTGAAGCTCGGCGATGCCTTGACCATCGATACGCCCCGCGGCCAGCAGCGTGTCACCGTGCGCGGCACGCTCGATCCGCGCGGCCTGGCGCGGGTGTACGGCGGCAATTTGATGTTGATGGACTTGGGCAACGCGCAGGACATGTTCGGGCGCGCCGGGTTCATCAACCGCGCCGACGTCGTGGTTGCGCGCGACGGCGACGTGCAGCGCGTTGCCGATGCCATCACCGCCGTGCTCCCGCCCGGGCTGCACGTGACGCGGCCGAGCCAACGCAAGGCCGACCTGCAAAGCGTCATGCGGGCCTTTCAGGTCCTGCTCTGGGCTTTGGGTCTGCTCGGGCTGGTGGGTTCGTTCCTGATCGCATTCAACAGCTTGGCGACGTTGTTTGAAGGCCGCGCCTGGCAGCTGGGCGTGCTGCGCGCCATCGGCGTGCGCCCGCGTGTAATGTGGCAGGAGCTGCTGAAGGAGAGCGCACTGCTCGGGGCCGCCGGCGTGATCGTCGGCATTCCGCTGGGCATCGGCTTGGCGCGCGTGCTCCTGCCCATGATCACCACTGCCGCTGCGCTTAACTCTAAGGTCGCCACCCCGACGGTGCAGCTGGCGCTGCATGGCGCCTCGCTCGCGCTCGCCGCCGGTCTCGGTCTCAGCGCCGCGCTAATGGCTGCGGCGCTGCCGGCTTGGCGGGCCACGCGCATGGGCATGGCGCAGACGATGCGCGGGCGCGGCGTTGAGCAACAAGGTGTGAGCAAGGGAGCGAGCTGGGTGATTCGGGGCCTGGTGGCGGCGGCCATCGCTGCCGCCGTGTCGCTGCAATCGCTGACCGGCCTGCCGTGGTGGGGGCTGGCGGGCACCGGCTTGATCGCGGTCGGCACGGCCTTGGCCGCGCGGCCGTTACTCGACCTGATTCGGCGCCCGCTGTTGACCGGCTTTCGCTTGCTGACGGGGCCGACCGGCGAGTTGGCGATCAAGAACCTGACCCAGAACCCGCGCCGCGCGGGACTGACCGTGGCCATGCTCGGGGTCGGGCTCGGTTGTGTCTTCTGGCTGTGGATGGTGGCCCACAGCTTCCAAGCCTCGGTGGTCGACGCCGTCAGCGGCGCCATGCGTGCCGATCTGGTGGTCAGCTCTTCGCACATTGAATCCGGGTTTTTGGAAGCACCGGTGGCCGATGATCTCGTCGACGAACTCAAGCAAGTGCCCGGGGCCAGCGCCGTCGTCGGCGAGCGCGGGGCGGATTGGCAGTTCGGCGGTGGGCCGATCACCATCGATGCTTACGACCCGGCCTATTTCACCAGTCCGGAATTCGGCCAGTGGCCGCTGACCGGCCGCGGCCTGCCCAACCTGTGGCAGGCAGTAGCCAGCGGTGAGGCCGCCGTCGTCTCGAGCAATTTTGCCCGCAATCTCAACGTCAAGGTCGGCGACACCATCACGTTCGACACCCCCAACGGCCGGCTGGCGTTGCCGGTGGCCGGGGTGGTGACGCATTTCGCCTCGCCGCGGGGTACCGTCGAGATGAGCCGGGATCTTTACAAGCGCTATTGGGGCGACACCAAGGTTACGCGCGTGTTTGTGCGCACCGCTCCGCAGGCCGACACCGCCGCCGTCCGCGCCGCTATCGCGCAGCGGCTGGGGCGCAAGTACAACTTGCGAATTCTTTCGGCCGCCGAGATTGTCGAGTACTTCGCCTCGCAGGTGCGCCGGGGTTTCGCCGGCGTCTACATCTTGGCAGCGATGGTGCTGTCGGTGGTCATGGTCGGCATGGCGGATACGCTGGCGGCGGGCGTCATTGAACGTACGCGCGAGATCGGAGCCATTCGCGTCGTCGGCGTGCGGCGCGGATCGGTGCGGCGCATGGTGCTGGTGGAGGGAGTGGTGCTGGGCGCCGCCGGGCTGGCGCTGGCCATTGTCGCGGGCTTCGCCCTGGGTAAGCTCTGGGTGGATGCCACCTTTCCGGCGCTGCTCGGTTGGGTGCTCGAAGCCCACGTTCCTTATGTACAGGCGGGCTGGGTCGCGCTGTTGACCCTGGCCGTCTGTGTGCTCGCGGCCTCCGGCCCGGCGCGCCGGGCGGCGGCGCTTGAACCGGCGGTGGCGCTGCGATACGAGTAAACGCTCGCATGCCTAACTCAGCCGCGCTGTTCGTCGATCGAGTCCACAAACGCTATGGCAGCGGTCAGAATGCGGTTGACGCATTGAGCGACGTGAGCCTGCGGGTGGAGCCCGAAGAATACGTGGCGATCATGGGTCCGAGCGGATGCGGCAAGAGCACGCTGCTCAACCTCATCGCCGGCATCGACACGCCCACCAGCGGGCGCGTCTGGGTTGCCGGCCAAGACTTGGCGCAGATGTCGGACGACGCGCGCAGCGATCTGCGCCTGCGGCATATCGGGTTTGTGTTCCAGAGCTTCAATCTGTTTCCCACCTTCACTGCGGAGGAGAATGTCACCTGGCCGCTGGAGTTTCTCGGCGTCCATTGGCGTGAAGCCCGCAAGCGCGCCGACGCGGCGCTGGCGGAGGTCGGCCTGCCTGACAACGCGCGCCAGCGCCGGCCGGCCGGCCTCTCGGGCGGGGAGCAGCAACGCGTCGCCATCGCGCGCGCGCTGGTGACCAAGCCGCGCCTGCTCGTCGCCGATGAGCCGACCGGCAACCTCGACTCACGCACCGGTCAATCCATTCTCGACCTGATACAGTTTCTCAATCGCGAAGAGCACCTCAGCATCGTCCTGGTAACCCACAGCCCGGCGGCCGCCGCCTGCGGCCACCGCCTCCTCGAGCTCAGCGACGGGCGCATCCTGCGCGAGAGCTACCCGAGGGCGGCTGCCGCCGGCGGCTGACCGGGTTTAGTCTTGTCGTACGAAGCTTTTCTCCGCCCGCCCTGAGGGCGCGCAGCGCCCATGGCGGCCGTGCGCATCGCGGCCTAGGAGCGAACCCTTAGTCCTGCGCCTAGGGTTCGCTCAGAACTCCCATCGTCGTGCGCGGCCGTCTCGGCGTCCTGCTGCCGCGATTCGGCACGCGCCTGCAGCAGTTGCAGCTCGCGCCGCAGGGCGCGGTTCTCGGTGGTGAGTTCGAAGCGCTGATGCAGTCGCACGGCAAAGAACGAGGGCAGGAAGTTGATGAACATGACGCCGGCCCCGAACGCAAGCGATGACAACAGGAGCGTGAGCGGCGCCAGCGCGACGACCGTGAGGATGTAACCGACGAGCGGACTGAAGCGCAGCATCAGCCAGCCGCCGCCGACCCCGACCGCGGTCTCCAGCACAAAGGCTAGCCAGCGGGGTGGCTCGCGCGGCGCGTCGTGCCGTAGCCACGCATCGACGGCCTCCGCCCAGATTTGCACCGCCGCGATCCGTCCGATCGGGGTCCAGTGGTAATCGCGCCCAGCCTCGTGGGTGCCGCCGACGATCACGGTCTTGCCGGTCAGGAGCGTAGCGTCCCTTGGGCCGCCGGCGGGCGCCAACAGATCGCCGGCGCTGATGGCGTGCGCCGTGATCGGCGCGGAGGCGTCGAGTGCGAAGGCGCCGGTGTAGCGGATCAGCACGGATTCGTGCTGGCCCTGAGGCGCGTGTGCCGGCGCCGCGGCGCGGGCTTCCACCACGGCGCCCAGCAGGGTAGGGGTCGCCGCGTGCGCCCCGTTGCCCACGACGGCCAGCGGCATGCGGCGAATCGAACCCTCCTCGACATGCATTGTCGGCGACGCCCACCACACGCGCGGCGGCGTCGCCTGATCGGCGGAACGCAGCACTTCCCACGCGGCCT
Organism: Deltaproteobacteria bacterium; assembly: GCA_016210005.1. Lineage (NCBI taxonomy): Bacteria > Pseudomonadati > Myxococcota > Myxococcia > Deltaproteobacteria bacterium. The sequence goes on from JACQVA010000075.1 coordinate 15,985, forward strand.
GCACTTCGGCATCGATTCCGGGCAGGTTTACCTCCGCGCGGTCCGGTTCGATGAGTACCCATTGCGTCGATTCGTGGGCGGCGAGACTCGCGAGCGACTGATACAGGCGCTGGCGCGCCGCCGCGCGATCGGCGGACTCGTGGGGCACCGGCTGGAGCAAAATATCGAGCGCCACCACTGCCGGCCGATGCTGAGCGAGGCGCTCGACGAGCCGGCGGAGCGTGTCCGGATGCAGCGGGCTGATGCTGCCGAAGAGATCCGGACGGGCGAAGTCGGCATCGGTGACCGCGACTGCGACCACCTGCGCCGAGGGGCTGGGCCGGAAGATCATTCCCATCGCGTCCAGCCATTTGGCCTCCAGACTTTCGAAGTACCCGACACCATGCAGCACGGTGACGAGTGCCGACACCACGGCCGAGGTGATCGTGATCCGCAGCAGCGCCCGGGGCGTATTACCGTGAGTGTGATCCATGAACGAATCAGCTAGTGTCCTGGGTGTCCCGGCAAGTTTTACCCCTTAAGGGTCCACCTTGTCAGACGCGGGGGCAATCGCTCTGCTCGAAAAAAAGGGGGCAAGCAGTAACCGTAGGGCCGGCTGTGCCGGCCATTCTCCGCGAAGCGCGGCGCACGAAGAACGGCCGGCACAGCCAGCCCTACCGGGGTTGGCGGCGGTGAAACGCAGATTCGGCCCAGCTCACCAGCGGTCAGTTGAGAAGGCATCCGTCACCAGCGGCAAGCAGCTCCGCGCCGACGTCGCGGTACTGGTCGGGGAAGATCGACTTCGCCTTGTTGCGGTAGTGGGCGCGCTTGGTGGCCGCTTGCTGGGAGGACAGAATCTCGAACGTGGCGCGGCCGAGTGTCTTGCCATCTCCGCCGCGGATCTCCCAGCGGTACCTGCCGGGCCTTCTCGCCAACTCCTCCGGCCAGCGCAACGGGTTAGATGGTTTGTCGAGTTGATAGCGGGTGGGGGCCGCCGCGCCTTCCGGGCCGTTCAGCCGGAACGACTCCGCAGCGACTGTGCCATCCCACCGAAACATGATGGCGGCGCTGGCCGCGAAGCTGACGCTATCGGGCCAGACCGCAGCGCCGGAGCCCACGCCTTCGCGTGTAACGCCGGACACCGTTTGCGGCTGCCCGCGCCTCACTTTGTCGAGCGCGGCTCGCAGCCGTTGCAACAGGCTAGGCTCAGTTTCACACGCGGAGCGGCGCATGACGAAGGTACTGCCCGCCGCCAATTCGTGCTGTCCGCCGCAAACGATGTCGGCGACGACGACCTTGCCGGTTTCCACCACGATCTGGTCGCCCGCGCTCAAGCCAACGAACGGCTCGGCCTGCCGCCGTTCGGCGTCTGAGATCACGTACGCCGTCCCCTCCACTGAGCGTAGAAGGCCCACCGGCGCCGCGGCATTTTCCGGTTCCGCGACGGCCAGCACCGGCAGGAGCAGGCTTGCAGCCGCCACCGATCGCCATCGATTCGAGCACATCGCCACCTCCTTTCGTGGTTTCCAATGGGACACGCCATGGTTCCGCACGCCGCGTGTTGGATGCCCCTGCCTCATCGGCACGTCATGCCGCAAAAGGAATGATTTCGAGTTCGGCCGAAGCGTCTGCGTCCGCGAGAATCTCTTCCACGCGTTGATAGACTGGGTCCTCTATCGAGTACTGACCGCAGTTGTCGCATTGGAGCACCGGAAGGTTCTTCAAGATGACAATACTATGTTGGGAGACCTTGAACGGAAGGTCGCTCCGAATGGGCCGCAGTGACGATCCGCACGTCATGCATTTCATGGCCTTCTTCTCCTTGTCTTCATGTCGGCTTTCCATTCTTCGCTGCTAGGCCGATAGGCGGTAACCACCCGGACGTTTCGCTCACCGAGATCGGTTCCGAACAATACGTGAACGCCTCACCCTCCTGCCAAGCTAGGATCAGGTAGCTGGGCAGGTACTTGTCATCGGGATACGACTCAACGACTTCATAGGTTTCGGTTGCTGCAACGATGACTGACCGTCCGATTGCACGCTTTTCAAGTCGCCGGCCGACGTGGTACGTCCACACCATCCGCCCTTCCCGCACGCGAGACCGGATGAATCCCAACGGGTCATTTGGGAGTTCCCGATCCGCAGTTCCCATGTTCTCCCATACAGCGTTCCGTGCGGCGGGTCTACAGATTTTCGGCGGTAGTCATGAAGCGGGTTGACCCGCGGGCCATGAAGTCCGCCGGTCGGCCCAGAGTGGCGAAGTTGCCCTGGGCGCCGATGTGGTCATCGGCAGATTTAAGCTCCGGCCTCAAACGGCCGCTGTGCGGGAAATCCGCCCTGGCGAGCGGGGCGGTGTGAGGCGCCGATCCTGCGCCGCAGCTGTGCCATTCTTCACACGCGCAGAACCGGGCGAACATACTTGGGTTCGTCACCCTTGGGCAGAGGGTCAGGGCTGGTCAGGGTGATCTATTCTCTGAGCAGCATGTTGGCGGGCCGCGGCGGTGCGGACGCATCCGCACCGCTGAATCCCGGCGGCACCCAGGTGCCGTTGGCGCAAGCGTCGATGTCGGGGGCGTCAGCGATCGGACCCGTCGCGAACGGCGTGAAGTCGACGCAGCCACGCGTGCCGTCGTCAAAGCAATCGTAAATGAGGTCGCCGATGGCGTTGAAGTCGGTCGTGCCCCACCAGTTGTTCTCGGCAATAAGCGCCGGCGACGCACTGTCGAGACGGTTTTCGAAGACTTGACCGGTGCCACCCGTAAGGTTGTTCATGGCGAAACTCGTTGGTTGAACCTGAACGCTCACCGGTGATGCGTGGGCGGCGACGGTGTTGCGCTCGAACTGGAGTGTGGCCCCGGGGACCACAATCAACGGGCTTCCGTTGCGTGAGATACAGCTTCCCGTGACCACACACGGGCCGTGGCAATAGACGCCGGCGTTCCCGTTCTCGCTGATGGTGCTGTCCGCGATGCGTACCGCGTTATCCGCGTAGATTCCCACGTATTCGTTCGCGAATAACGTGGCCCCCACGACGAGTACGCTCGCTGCAGCGTCGAGCCCGGAGACGAAGATGCCCGCGCCCGAAATCGATGTAACCTCGACGTTGGCGATTCGGACCGTTGCGACGCCAAGTGTACCGGTTATCCCAATCCCTCCAGTGATGCTCCCTCCGGTAGCGTTTCCGCTGCGGACGGTGACGAAGCGGAAATGCGGCGCGGCGGAAATCAGCGCAACAATTCCGGTCCCCACCGAGTCCCTCGCATACTCCACCGTGCAGTACTCCATGATCGAGCCGCTGATGTAGTTTCCGTCGCCGTCGAACGTCGCGTCGGTGGCGGTGTCCTTGAAGCGAATCCCATCCCAGTCGCCCGCTGCCTTGGGAAAATTGTTCGACGTGAACAGAATCCGCTGCTCCGCCGTGCCGCGGGCGAGCAGGGTGCCGTTAATCTCCAAGAAACGGTTGGCGTTGAAGCGCACTTCGACGCCTGCTTCGATAGTGAGCGTCGGAGTCTGCTGGCCCTGCGGGCACAACGCGCCGCCGACGATGACGCTGCTGGTCGCGATGAGCGGGCTGTCGGCGAAGCGCCAGGTCGTATCGCTGCAGATCAATCCGCCGAGGGTCTTCGGGGTCGCTGTCCGCGTAGGCGCGGGCGTGACGGATGCCGTCGGGGTCCAGGTTCCGGTAGCAGGCGTCGCCGTCCGCGTTAGCGTCGGCGTCGCAGTGACGGCAACGGTCCCGGTGGAAGTGGCGGTCGGTGTTGCGGCGGGGGTTGCCGAGCGCGTGTCAGTCGGAACCAGGGTCGCCGTACGGCTCGGTGTGACCGATCGCGACGGCGTTAACGGCTGGGTGGAGCTGGGCGTCGCGGTCGCGACTCCACCGCCGATCGTGATCGTGTTGTCCGCGGCACGGGCGTTGTTACTTTCGTTCGCCTCGGCCACTTGATTGATCAGATCGACGATCGCCCCGAGAGAGTACGTGCCTGCCGGCAGATTGCTCGGCACGCCGATCGGACCGCTGCACGTAACTTCGCCGTGTGCCGCCAGGCGAGAGAACACGCAGCCGAAGCCGGAGCGCACGTCGCTCGGCGTGATCGTCTCGTCGGTCGAGAAGACGAACTCGACTTCGAATGCACCGGCATCGCTGAGCCCTCGGTTCTCGACCGTTGCCGACACCTCGATTGGCTCGCTGGCCGTGCCGGTGAGCGGACTGATCACTTCGGTCACCACCAAATCGGGTGGGCCGGCGCCGGGCTCCGGTGTCGGTGTCGGCGTCGGCGGTGTTTGGCTCAAATCAATCGTCAGAGTGAAAGTCCCGCGCTCGCGGCGGTAACCGTCGACAACGATCACCACGGTCTCATTCGCATCGAGCGGCACGATCACTTGCGACTCCAAGCTGCCGCCGCTCTGGTCGTCGTTGCATGCCAGCTCGGCGCCGCCGCAGGTATCGCGGCGCACGTACAGCACGGTGTCGAACGACGCGCTATTCGTGCTGATCGTGTAGAAGCCCGCCGCTGGCGCGGCGTAGCGGAAGGCGAAGTCGGGAGCCTGATTGCCGCCACCGCCGCACGTGGCCCCACCCGCCGCGTTGACGGCATCGCGCGCGGTCGAGCCGTTGCGCGACAGGGGGAAGGTACTGCCGAGCGGAAAGGGAGCACATTGTCCGGTGGGCGGGAGGGACGGAGTGGGCGGGGGCGGTGCCGCGCACTGCCGCAGGGACGGCGCGTCGCAGGCGGTCAGCGACTTGTCGGTCAGCGTGTCGCCGTTGAAGTCGAACTGGACACCGCGCGCCGCGGTGTACTCGATGCGATTGGGCGGAATCGAATTGGCCTGAATGACGCCGGCCAGCACCGGCTGCGCGCCGCTACAGCCGTCGGCGTTGCTGCGATCCGAATCGAGCGCGAAGCCGGCAGAGCCGATACCGAACGGCGCCAACAGCGGCGTGTCGTAGGCGAGAATCAGCGTGGAGCCGGCCGCCCCGTGGAGCGCTGACGGTGCGCCGGGCAACGTGAACCCGTCGGCCGGCGCCGGACTGCATTGCGGCACTTCGGTGGTCGGCGCCAGGGTTCCAAAACCGTAGGTGGCGCCGCCAGCGAAGCCGCTGCACGCGCCCGCGGCAACCGAGAGCGGGTCAGCCAGCGTCGCGGCGGGGATGTTGGGCGACGCCGCGCTGAGCTTGGTTCCGCCGATGCTGTAGGTTGTGCAGTTCGCGCCGCCGGCACAGGTACAATCGATCGTACAGTCGGGTCCGATGCACACCGTGCCGTTGCCGCCCGCGCCATTGGCGTTGAAGCACGGCGGGCTCGCGTCGGCGATCAGCGGCGACTTGAACACGCGATCGAGCGGAAAGGCCGCGCCCGACTCGGTTGCGACGAACGCCTGCGCGCGCCGCAGCTTGAAGCAGCCGCCGAGATCCGGCGAAAACGAGCCCACCACCGTCGTGAGTCGAATATCCTCCGCACCGATCACCGTATCGCCGCCGCTGTCGGGCGCGAGCGTGTTCTGCAGCACCTGGTAGACTTGGCCGTTGGCGGCGCGGAACTTCAATTCCCGATAGCGCGCGCTGGTGTCGGCGGCGGATTGGCCGCTCAGGCGATGCGGTATCGAGTTGGTAGCTTCCGGCATGGTGGAGCGCGATCTCCGAGCGCGCTCGGCGGGGAGGTTGGAGCCGACGCTCCCGGCCCCAGCGTGCCCGGAGGTCACGCTCCACCAGTCCGCGGCGCCAGCCCTCAGCAGTCTGGAGCGCATCACTTCGAGCGAGCCGCCGGCGGGGCAGGTATCGCCGGGATCCAGAGCGATCGGCACCTTGGTGTCGAAGACGACATCGCCGAAGCAATCGACGCTGGTGCGGCCGTTGAGCATGAAGCCGGCGGCGGTCTTCATCACGCGGAAGGCGGTTTCGAACCGATGCGCGAAGCGTTCGCCGGTGGCGCGGTTCTCGATCGCGAGGTCGCCGGCGAGCGTGGTTTCGAGATCGCCGGAGGAGCCCATCGGCTGCTGCACGGTGGTCAGATCCTCCGAGCGCAGCACGGCGTCCTGCAATCCGGGCGGGCACTCCGCCGTCCGCGTGCAGGTGAACGACGCGGCGTAGTGACTGAAGCGCTGCGTGACGGTGACGGAGTCTGGGATGACGCCGGTGTCGCAGAACGCGGCGTCGGCGATGGTGCGAGTGCGCACCCCGTTCTGAGTCATGACGGTGCCGGTCTCGGCATCGGTCTCGTCGCAGTTGGTCAGCGCTTCTTCGAGGACGCTGTTACTGCCTTCGCAGCGGCAGGTGGTGTGACGCTCGCCGCCGTTCTGGCAGGCCACCCTCTCGCTGCTGCCACAGCCGGCCGCCGCGCCCGCGTGTTCGTTGCGGAAGCGCCGGATGCGTCGATTGCCGACGAGGCCGAAGTCGATGACATCGGTGGCGCCGATGAGATTCGGCGCGTCGCGCGACGCCGCTGGGACGGTGTCGGTGTCGTCGATCACGTCCGGGCAGCCTTCGAGTGCATAGCTGACAGCTCGGACGAGTTCGTCAACGGTAACGTCACCGCTGTTGTCGGCGTCGAAGAGCGGCCCAGCGGTAAGCGGCAGCAGCCCGAGGGTGATGTTCACGCCGACGACGAGTTCGTCGACGGTGACCGCGCCGCTGCCGTCGAGGTCGCCGGTGCAATGAGTCTGGGCGCGCAGCGGGGCGACGCCGAACGTAACGATCGAGAGCGCTGCAATGGCGGAAACGATCAATGCACGCACCGGCAGGCGATCCTTTTCCTCACGTGACTGTCCGACTGTATCAGAGCCCGGTTCCGCCCGCGGGAATCCCCCGTCCGGATGCGGTGATGTAGGTCAGCGACGAGCCGCCGCCGTACGTCGCGGCGACGCGGACCTTCTCGATCGGCTCGCCGTCGATTTGCCCGATGACCATTGCCGCGCCTCCGTCACCGCCGATCGTCACGGTGGTCTCTGCGGTGATGAGATTGCGCCCTGCCGCAAGCGCAACTTCCGCGGACGCAGTTGAACTCTCTAGAGTTCCGGCGAGGGCCGTGCTGGTCACCATCGACGGCGCACCGCTTTGCGGAACGACCTTTACCTTCACTGTCGCCGGCGGCTCACCGTTGGTTGAAATTCCTGTCGCGGCGATCTCCACGGTTGCCGTCGTCGTCCCGGCCTCCAGGGAGATATCGGGCACCGCGGTATACGAACCCGTCGGATTGCCGGGCGCTGCGACTCCGCCAACAGACGTGATCGCCAGCGTCGGCACCGCGCTCAGAAAGACTGGACTGGTAGAGAAGGCAAACGTGTACGGCCCCTCCGCCGACCAGCCCGGATTGGGCCCAGTAAACTGCGGATCACACGCTTCGAATCTGACGCGTCCACCGGCGGCATAGGGGCAACCGCATTCACAGTGACCACCGCCACCGACGAAAAAGCCCCCGCCCCCAGCAATAGTGTTTGCGATAATTCGGATCGCACCGCCCGCCCCGGAGCCACCAAAGAGGCAACCGCCGCTGCGCCCCGCAGAGCCGCCATAGGATACAATACTTCCGGAAAGGTTTACTGTCCCGGACGACGCAATCAGGATGGCGCCCCCTCCACCGCCACCTCCAAACGCCCTATTCGTTGCTCCGTTCGCACCACCACCGCCTGAGCCGCCGATCAGCGGGTTCAGGACTGGGTTGCCGTACGATCCGAAGAAGCCACCGTCGCCTGCCGAGGCTGCCAAAAACCCACCGCAACCGGGAGCGCCTCCGGCCGGCCCCAGGCCGGCGCCGCCGCAGAGCAGCGCGCCTGCGCCCCCGTCAAATCCTCCCGACCCGCCGACGCCTGCGACCCCGTTGCTGCCTCCATCGGTGCCGCTGATGTCGATCGTGCCATCGATGGTCACGTTGCCCGTCGCCAAGATGTAGACCGGAGTGTTCTTCTGGTTCCGCTGGAACTTCACCGTCACGCCGGGCTTGATGTTCACGGTGGTGAAGTTGAAGACCCCGTCCGGCGGCAAGGCCCTTGTGATGTTCGCGGAAGGCGCGAAGGCGCCATCGGCGCCCGTACTTCCGCTGACGAACGGACACTGAGCAACTGCCCCGCGCGCTCCCAAGGCGAAGACGGCTAAGCCGAGCCACCAAAACAGTCGATCGGGCTTTCCTTCAGAGACCTTCATCGCATCCTCCGTATGTGAACTGGAGATTACATCTCGCTCATTCCGGCAACTGAACGGCAACCGGCAGCGAGAGAACGTCAATAGACATGGGCATCTGAGCTGCCGGCGAACTCGCCACTTGTACGGCCACGGGCAGTGCCGTCACGCCGGCTGAGACCGGGCTGGCTGCAGGCGCCAAGGTTGGCACTTGAACGCAGATGGGCAGTGTAGCAACACCAACAGCAGCCGAAATCTGAGCTGCCGGCGAATTCGCCACCTGCACCGCCACAGCCGGCGCGGCCACTTCTGCTGAAACCGATGCCGCCGCCGATGCTGAGACCGGCACCTGAACGCTGACCGGCGATCCCAGTATCAGGGCGGAAATCGACGGAACGGGCGTTGGCTCGGCCGGCACCTCGACACTCACGGCTTGAGCAACGAACGTCCCGAGGCCACTGAACGGCGCCGTTACGTAGATGCTCGCACCGGCGCTGCCCGGGCCCGACGCCAAGAGCGTCGTGGTCCCGAGATTGCCGCCCTGCACCGTCGCCTGGGTGCTCATGTGACCCGTCGGAATGACCACCGACGCGGCCACCGTCGCCACGTTCGTGTCGGTAATCGCCAGGAAAACCGTTACCGGCGTCGCTGCCGGCTGCGCGATGCTGACCGTGAGGACCGCCTGACCGCCGTTGGGTGCGGGCGTCAGCACGCGCGGCGAGACGGCCAATCCGAGAGAGATCGTCGCGGTCCGGGTGGGCGTGCGGGTCTTGCTGGGCGTAAGCGACGGCGTAGCGGTTGCCGTGATCGTAGCTGTCGCGGTTGGCGTGCTGGTTTTCGTGTTCGTCGGCGTGCGAGTGGGGGTTTCGGTCGCTGTCTGCGTCGGGGTGTCGGTGTTCGTCGGCGTACGGGTTGCCGTTGGGGTTGCGGTGGCCGTTGCGCTCGGTGTTACCGTCGGCGAATCGGTCACCGTGGCAGTGGCCGTTCGCGTCAGAGTCGGGCTCGCGGTGCCGATCGCCGTGGCCGTTGCCGTTCGCGTCGGGGTTGGCGTGATGCTCGGGGTAGACGTCGCCGTTGCAGACGGCGTCGGTGTCCCGGTCTTCGTCGGCGTGTCGCTCGGCGGCAACGTGCCAGTTCGCGTGGTGCTTGGAGTTGGGCTGTGTGTCGGGGGCGGCGTCCCGGTCGCGGTGGTCGTTGGCGACGCTGTCGGGGTGCGGGTGCCCGTTCGCGACGCTGTCGCCGGCGCCCCGGTAATCTGCATCGAGCCGCCATCCGCCGCGCGGGCGTTGTTGCCTTCGTTGGCCTCGTCGACTTGATCGGTCAGGTCGACGATCGCGCCGAGGTGGTACGTTCCGCCTGCGAGTGAGGCCGGCACGCCGATCGGGCCACTGCATACGGCCGTGCCGCCGGCATTGAGTTGCGAGAAGACGCAACCGAATCCGGAGCGGGTATCGTCGGCGGTGATCGTCGGGTTGGTCGAGAAGAAGAAGTCAACCTGGAATGAACCCGCATCGCCCGCACCTTGATTCACGATCGTCGCCGATACCGTAATCTGCCCGCCCGCCGTTCCGCTGTCGGGACCGGTTAGCTCGGTGACGACGAGATCCGGTCGGTCGAGGATCGGCAGCGGTGTGGCCGTCGGCGTCGGTGTCGGCGGATTGGGCCCGCGATAATTCACATGCAAAGTAAATGGACCGCTGCGATCGCCGAAGCCGTCGACGACAATCACGATGCGGTCGCCATCTTGCAACGTGACGCCAACTTGAGAGGCGCTCGTCGCACCGTCGAGGTCGTCGTTGCACGCCAACTCGATGCCGTCGCAGTGGTCGCGGCGGACGTACAGCACCGTGTCGAACTGAGAACCGATCGTATCGATGGTGTAGAAACCCGGAGTCGGGGCCTTGTACCTGTAGACCGCGTCGCGCGCGTTGTTGCCACCGCCGCCGCACGAGGCACCACCCGACGAGTTGGCCTTGCTTGCGGTGGTGTTCTCCTCGGTCACAGAGGTTGCGAACGCCAGGTCGCGTGGATTACACAGCGGATTCGGCGTCGGCGTCGCCAGCGGCCGCGCGTCGCACAGAATCAACGAGGCGTCGTTGCAGCTCGGAACGCTCGCATCCACGGTCGTGCCGCGTGACAAGTTGTTGAAGGAGAACGCCACCGAGTCCGCAAAGAAACTGACTCTTGGCGGACGTTCGAAGTTGTCGCGGGCCACGACCGGCCGCAGGATGCGGTTGGGCGCGCAACCGTCGCGGTTCCCGTCGCGCCGGTCAACGGGAACGCCCGCTGATCCCGTGACGAAGTTCATCCCGAACGGCGCGTCGTAGGCGAGAATCAGTGAGCTGCCATCCTGCCCGCCCAACTCAGATGCAACCAGCGGAAGAACAATACCGTCTGTCGGTTCAGGGCCACACACCTGCGTACGGACGGTGGGCCCCGTGACTCCGAAGCGATACGCCTCGTGATCCACGAATCCGCTGCACGAAGTGCCGGCGGTATCGAGCGACGACACTAAGCTCGCGGCCGGGACACCGGCGCTTTCGCTGGTGAGCGGGGTCCCATCAGAGAACGCGAACGTGGCGCATGTTGCTGGCTGCGGGCAGTTCGCATCGGCGTCACACCCGGGGCCGATGCAGACCTGGCCGTTGCCGTCGTTCGCCGTCGCGTTGAACACCGGCGGCGTGCCGTCCGCAATCTTCACCGACTTGCGAACGCCGCTAAGGGGGAACGCCTGCCCAGGGTCGGCGCCAACCACGGCGACCTGCGCGCTGTTACCGCTCGGTGATTGCTGATCGCAGCGCGACGCGGTGTCGCCAAGCGATCCGACGGCCGCCGTGATGCGAAAATCCTCGGCGCCGGACTCCGGGTCGCCGCCGCGATTCTGCAACACCTGATAAACCTGCCCATTCGCCGCACGGAACGCTTGGTCGTGGAAGCCGAATTCCTCGTCTGCAGCGGCAGCGCCACCTTCAGCCAGGGTCGCGGCTTCGCCTTCGCCGGCAGCGAGTTGCGCCGGCAGAGTCATCGGGAACGCGACTTCGTAGCTGCCCGACGCCGGGCAGTCGTTCTTCTCGCCAAAGACGATCGGCTGTTGCTTGGTGAGTTCAATCGGCCCCAGACACCCCACGGTCGACTTGCCGTGCACCTCGAAGGCCACCGTGCTGACGGCCGCTCCGTCGCCCTCCGGCGTCGTTCGTACGACGTCGAGCCCGTGGTCATCGAATTCCTGATCGATATGCTCACCGGTATCGTGATTGGCGACGCCCAGATCGCCCAGCAGCTTCGTCGTGCGAGTGGCGTCGCGTACGGATTGCTCGACCACGAGCCTGTCGGCGGCGAGCGTGACGCGCCGGAGCACGGGCGGACAGATCGTGTCGCACGCGAACTCCAAGCTGAAGTTGTCGAACTCCTGCATCCCGGCAGTGTTCTCCGCGAGTGCGTGCGGCGGATCGCAGAACGAAGGGTCTAGCACCGTGTGCACGCGGTGACCGTTCTGCGTCAGCTGCACGCCGGAGGCAGCATCCGTTTCGAGACAGTTGGCAAACGTTTCGTCGAGCACGCAGCGGTCACTCTCGCGGCGATAGCTGACTCGCTTGACGCCACCGGGGTTGGCGCACTCTTCGAGGCCGGCGGCGCCGCCGCCGGCTTGCGCTCGCCGTTGTGCGGCCGGCCCGCTGCCAGGACATCCATTCAACGCGTGCCCCACCGCCACGACGAGTTCGTCAACCGTGACCTGTTGGTCGCCGTTCGCGTCAAGCACGATCGCGTCGCCGAGCGGCCGCTCGCCCAAGGCGATGCCGACACCGGTCACGAGTTCGTCGACGGTGACGGCACGGTCGCCCGTGAGGTCGCCGATGCAGGCCGCGGCCGATCCTGGGCGGGTGGTGCCGATGTAGCCGAAGTCGATGATCTCCACGGCGCCGGCGGTGGTGCTCACGACCCGCGACGACACCTTTGCGGCATCGGGCCCGCGCAACACCTCCGCCGGCGCCGGCGATGCGATCACCAGCACGCACAGCACCATTGAGGCCCAGCCGCGGCGGTGAGCGGTGTGTGTCAGCCTAGCCACGCGATCCCTACCAACTCAGCTCCACTGCGATCGTGCCCGTCGCCGCGGGGCGGAAACCTTCGTCGTTCACCGGAACGGTGACCGCGCCGCCGAGGACGCTGCGCTCGCTCAGGCGAATCTTGCATCCCAACAGAACATCGACGAAGTTGTCGCCTAGCTGATTGTCGCCCAGCGCGGTGATCGCACCGACATTGCCGAGCGTGTCCTGATACGGAGCGCTGTCGGGTGTCCACTTGATGCCGCGATTGTACTTAGAGCCGCCGACGCCCGCATCGAGGGTGGCGCGCTCAAACGCGAGCGAGGCGCCGGTGTTCCAGACGAAGCGGCGCAGCTGGTCGTCATCGAAGTCGTAATCGTAGCCCGCATCGAGATGGAGCTTGAGCGAGCCGTTCACGTCCACGGCACCCACCAGCCGCGGCAGGATGGCCGCGCTGTCGGAGCCGGCAAACTCGTCCGCATTCGGACTCGGGACGAAGAACTCGGGCACCGCCGCCAGCTGCACGCGCTCCGCATACAGCACGTACTTGGCGCCGATGCCGACGCGGCCCAGTCCGGCGTGCGTGCCGTCGCTGAAATCGAAGCCGAGGGCGCTGAAACTCTCCTCGCGCCGCGAGAGACTGCCGCCGGGCGCGAGGTGTTCGTCCAACGCCCGCAATGCAGCGGCCACGTCGTCATTCACGATCGGTGTGCCGCTCAACGGCGCGGTCTTCGGCGGATCACTCAACGTCGCGGTGCGCGTCGTGAAGGCTTGCGTCGCCTGCGCGTCCACCGCCACGACCGGAACGTTGATCGTGATTTCAAGCCCACTGGTCAGCCCGTAGTTGGCAGCCACGCTCAGCACGCCCACGTGCGCATCGGCCCGGAGCCCGAGCTTCGCCACGCCGATCGGTTGCGCCGGCGGCCGGCTGACCACGTACGGAATCGGGGCGAAGGTCTCGACCAGTTCGAAGTACGACGCCGCCACCCGCAGGCCGAGCTTTCCTTCACCGACTGTCTCCGCGACGCGCAACACCGTCGGGCCGAGGTGGGCGCTCTCCACCCAGGTATCGACGGAGCGATCGAACTCGTAGGTGAACGATTGCCCCGCGGTCGGCGGCAGCGAGCCGATGCCCTGCTGCACGCCGAGCACGATCATGCGCGCCGCCGCATCGGCACGATCCTGGCCGCCGAATTGATTGGCCTGTCCGCCGGCGCTGCGCGGCAGGATGGCCGCGAGCGCGACGCATGCGCCGATTGTCACCGCAAGCCATGACCCAGGCACCGCCCGAGCCCCGGCTCGACGAAAGACCCATCCTCGCTTCGAGTCAATGTGGAATGCGGCGGCTAGTCGCCGCGTTCGGGCCATGCAGCGGCGCCCCGCGCCACCCCAAAGCGGGAGCAAGCAGGCCCTGAGCCTGGCGGAGGGGCCCCCGCACTCCCAAAGCGCCGCGCTTGACGCGCAAACCAGTGTACTCACGCTTCCCCCTGCGTGTGGGACGACAAGTCCGTTGCTCCACCCCGCGCATCGGTCCTTCACGGACCCAAACCGGGGGTGACTTATGGCATTCCCGGCCCGTACGACGCAAACGAATGCCGAAGTCCCGAGCCCGGCTGCCCGGGGGCGCGCGACAAATTTGTGGGTAACGTGGTTCGGTGTGATGGCCGTCATTTCCGCGAAAGCGGGAATCCAGTTTGGCGTTTGGCGCTATGGACAAGCAGTTCTGCGTTTACATCCTGGCCAGCAAACGGAACGGCACGCTGTACATTGGGGTGACCTCACAGCTGACAAATTGCGTCCCTTTCGGCCATGGGCCTCGGCC